>NZ_CAJMXD010000500.1:0-1793 GCF_905219685.1 Barnesiella sp. CU968 | reverse complement strand
CCTGACTGTTAATCAGGGGGTCGTTGGTTCAAGCCCATCCTGAAGCGCCCGAGAGAGTCTCGTATTCCGAGGCTCTCTTTTTGTTGTTGCTATAGGAAACCGTCCCCGTCACTGCCCCGTCCCAGTCCCAGCGCATGGTAATAAATTTTGGATGTTAAATTTTTCTGTATGAATTTTTATTTATAAATTTGACAGCGGCAAGTCCGGGTTGGACTTGCTGAAATCCATAACTATATTAACTAATCGTAACTGAAATGAAAAAATCAATTGATTTTAGACTTGGGATGGCTGTCGGCATCCTGTCGCTGTCTGCTCTGTCGGCATTGTCGCAGACGCAGGAGATCCGAGTGTTCTCTCACCGTGGCGGAAGAATGGAACATGATGAAAACACGATGGAGGCATTCGTGGCGAGTCATAAGGCGGGATATACGGGCTATGAGACCGATATCCGCATGACAAAAGATGGCGAGCTGATTGTCACGCATGACAGTAAGCTTGACCGCACTACAAACGGTAGCGGTGCCGTGGAGGAAAAGACTCTTGTCGAGCTGAGGAAGCTCAATACGAAGAAGGGTAACAAGATGATTACCCTTGATGAGTTGATGGACTTTCTTAAAGGCAAGCCGGGTCTGTATGTTGAGTTCGAGATGAAAACGAATCCCGAGAGTCTTTATCCGGAGGAGTCGCTGCCTGAGTATGTCGATAAGCTCTATAAGAAGGTCATGTCGATCAAGCCGTCTGATGCGGAGTTTCTTTTTACATCTTCCGATACGCGTGCGTTGCGCTGCATGCAGCGTAGGCATCCCGACGCGGAGCTTCTTCTCATCACGAGCGAGCCGGTGTCGAAAGCTACAGTCGCGCTGTGCAAGGGGCTCGGCATAAAGCGTCTTGGCTCAAAAATGGAAGGGACTTCACGGGAGGCGGTGAAATATGCCCATAAGCAGGGGCTGACCGTGAGTCTCTGGCCCGGGCATACGGTGGAGGACTTTATGCTTGGCGCTTACCTTGGCGCGGATTATCTATGCACCGACATTCCCATCGGTCAGAAGGCATGGGCAGAGAAAAACGCCCCCTGGATAAAAGTGAGATATTGAAATGATTCAAGAAGAGATTCTTTTGTCTTTACAGACTCTCTGCAATAAAAAAAGAGGAATCCGTCGGGATTCCTCTTTTTTTATTGCAGAGAGAAGTGTTAAGCTTCTTTGGGCTGCACGTTGATGAACTTGCGACCCTCTTTGCCGGTGGAGAACACCACAATTCCGTCGATGAGGGCGAAAAGAGTGTGATCCTTACCCATGCCTACGTTAAGACCGGGGTGGTGCACAGTGCCACGCTGACGTTTGATGATGTTACCTGCCTTGCAGTATGAACCACCGAAGATTTTGACTCCAAGTCGTTTGCTTTCTGATTCGCGGCCGTTCTTAGAACTACCGACACCTTTCTTATGTGCCATTTCTTATCTACGGTTTTAAGCGGTTACAATTTTTTTAATTAACACTTTGGAGAAGCACTGACGGTGACCGTTCTTGCGACGATAGCCTTTGCGGCGTTTCTTCTTGAAGACGATCACTTTCTCGCCCTTTACAAGGGGAGTGAGAACCTCGCATTCCACTTTTGCGCCTTCCACGGCAGGCACACCGACCTTAACGTCGCCGTCGGCATCAATGAGGAGAACTTTGTCGAAAGAAACGGCTTCGCCTTCTTTCACTTCCTCGCCGAGATAATGAACATACAGGTATTTGCCTTCCTCGGCTTTGAACTGCTGTCCTTTAATTTCTACGATAGCGTACATT
>NZ_CAJMXD010000499.1:0-1794 GCF_905219685.1 Barnesiella sp. CU968 | reverse complement strand
CGAAATCCCATTGTTATATTTGCCTGATAAGAATATGTTTTATTCTTTTGGTACGAGGAAATGCTTCCCGTTTTCTTTGACAATGTTTTCGTAATATTTCTTGTCGTATCCGGGGAAAGAGGGGTAGAGGGGTAGACCGTATTCGCTTTTCTGGAAACTGCCGTCGGCGTCAGTCTTTTTCATATTGCCGTCCATGTATTTTACGAAAAGGTATATTGCAAGGTCCCGATAGTCGTCTGTTGCCTCTTTTGCAACCGCTGCGCCCTCATCGTTGACAGACTTGGTGTATGCAGCCATGTCACCGTTATTTACCATTGCGGCAAGTTCTTTATCGCGCGAGTCACGTGAGTCGCGGAATTTGTCCTCAAGTTTGTTCTGCACTTTACGTATGTCGGGAATCATCTGGTCGTAACGGTTATAAGCCTGGTTGGCAACTATGTTTGTCATCCAGAAATTCGATTTGGGATCGAATGTGTTTATGTCACCGTGTTCAAGCTCAGCCGGAATCTCAGTCATGCCGCAATAGAAAGGCATATAAACTGAAGTGTTTGTGTCGTCAGTGCCGAACCATAAGATTCCTCCTACAGGGTCCGGAAGCCAGTCGCGGCTTTGGCTCACAAAGCTCCAGCCTGTTTGCTGTGTGGCTATGGCTCGCTCCATGCAATATGTGTTGCCGTCAACTTCATAATCCATGGGACGCCAGCGGTAAGGCACGTGATATGGTCCTGCGCCTATATCGTTTGTCATATCGAAAGGAGTGCCCTCGAAATGATCTCGCATGCTCCATTTCATATCTTTGACACTAACTTTTTTCTCCGGAACAACATATAGCGGCATGGGTTCATCGCTCATGCCGGCACACCATGCATAATATCTGTCGGTTTCAGGAGCGAAACGGCGGAAATAGCTCCATACGCGGGCATCGCATCCGCGTCGGGTGGAGGCTGTGTGGTTCTCGTATGCATCGGCAAACGAGAAATCTTCATCCTTGCCGTTGAAATAACCGCGCTTGCGAGCGAAAGAGATAACGTCTTTGGAGTATTTGACATTCTTCTTGTCTTTCAGGTCAACTTTACGTATGCGGGGTTCGTTGGCATGTCCGGAGATTGCATTGTCAGGGATGCGTACGGCAATCCAGACGGCACCTTTTTCCGCCCCCTTGCCTATCATTTCCATAACCCACACTTCGTTTTTATCGGCTATTGAGAAAGATTCACCGCTTGAGGCATAACCGTATTTATTAACGATGTCTCCCATGAAATCAACTGCCTCACGAGCGGTCTTGCATCTTTCGAGAGCGATCTGGATAAGCGAGCCGTAGTCAATAATTGACTGACCGGTAGTGTCCACAAGTTCCTTGTGTCCTCCCCATGTCGATTCTCCGATTGCCAGCTGGTGTTCGTTCATGTTTCCGACCACATTGTATGTCTGTGCCGGCTGGGGTATTTCTCCGAGCGGTTTGCCTGTATCCCATTCCACAACCTTCCGCATTGTCCCTTTCGGGTGTCTGGCGGCAGGAGTGTGAGTGAGCATACCGTAGAGGTTATGGGAGTCTGCTGCATATGTAACCATTACAGAGCCGTCTGTCGTGGCTCCTTTTGCCGCTATGAGATTGGTGCAGGCTTCGGAGGAGTTGGCTCCAAGCCACATCATCGCCGCGGCGAGCGGTAGGGTATAAATCCGTTTCATGTATAAATGTTCTTGAGTATTTTTACTGTTAAGTAAGTATTGAAAATTAGTTTATAATAAGTAAATGCTGTGCTTATTTAAATTTTGAATCTTTTGGATGCTTTC
>NZ_CAJMXD010000498.1:0-1801 GCF_905219685.1 Barnesiella sp. CU968 | reverse complement strand
TCACGACAGCCAGAAGAATCACCAGAAATATCGGCCAGCAATAATTTACCGGTTGGGCAACTTGTGCAGGCAGTTGTTCGTAGGCGGAAAAGAGCACAAGGTAATAGAATGTCGGATTGAGCAATCCCAGCAGTGCAAGAGCGCCGAGGTCTTTTATGTGCATGTGTCTGACCTGACTCCATTTTCTTTGCAAAGTAATGGCAATCGCGAATATGACGGTGGCGGTGATAGCCGCCACTGTCAGCATTTCATAGTGGGTATAATATGAGAGAGCTGTCTTGAAAGCTGCTGCTACTGTGGACCAGCTGAGCACCGCCGCCGAAGCGGCAGTTATCGCCTTTTGGTTATCTGTCATATCTTTTCTTGTCGGTTAACGTGTTGTGTCGGTCAGCGCATCGCCTCGACTTCTTCTGTTGTCAGTGGAATTTTCTTTCCGAGACGGCGGGCACCGTCGGCGGTTATCAGATAATCCTCTTCATTGCGGATGCCGCCGAAGTCTCTCCATTTATTGAGTTCGGCGTAGTTGATGAAATCTTCGAAGCGTTTTTCCGCTCCCCAGTAATCTATGAGTTCGGGAATAAAATACACACCGGGTTCGATTGTCAGCACGAACCCTTCCTCAAGCGGACGGGCAAGACGAAGGGACTTGCGCCCGAACTGTGTGCTTTTGGGGTTGCCGCCATAGCCTACCCACACTTCGCCGAGGTTTTCCATGTCATGCACATCGAGACCCATCATGTGACCGAGTCCGCAAGGGAAGAACATGGCGTGCGCTCCCGCTTTTACAGCCTCATGCGGATCACCTTTCATGATGCCGAGACCACGGAGCCCGTCGCAGATGACTTCAGCGGCGTGTTCGTAAATCTCCACAAAGGGTTTGCCGGGGCGAAGGTCTGCCACTGCAGCCAGATGCGATGCCACCTGAATGTCGTAGATAAGTTTCTGGCGTTCCGTGAATCTGCGTCCGGCGCAGATTGTGGAAGACATGTCGCCGGCATATCCTTCCGGAGTCTCGGCGCCTGCGTCAACCAGCAGCATGTCACCTTCTTTGATAATGTTGCCGTGATAATGGTTGTGAAGGGTTTCTCCATGAACTGTTGCGATAGTGGGGAATGAGAGGGCACAGCCGTTTGCCTGAGCCACTGCCTCCAACGCCGCCGAAACTTCATACTCATGCATTCCGACACGCACAGCACGTGTTGCCTCGATATGCATGTCGGCTGTGACACGGCAGGCTTTTTCTATTTCTTCAATCTCTTCCGGCTGTTTGTGGTTGCGTAGGTCTACCACAGCCTTGATAAGGTCAACAGACGGTTTCTCGTAACCGGGTCGGATGCCAAGCAGTTCGAGGAGTCTGAGTCTGTGGGTGTCACGATAGGGTGGCAGGTAGTGTATTTTCTGTCCGGAAGCTACTGCCTTGTCAAGATACTTTTTAAGATCTGCCGAGGGGCGGGTGTCGGAGATTCCGGCAAGAGCGGCTTTCTCATGTATGGTGGGCTGGTTTCCCATCCATACGATATGGTCGATTGTAAGCTCGTCGCCGAATATGATTTCGCGACCGTTGTCTATGTCTATGATGGCATTGAGTCCGGCGTACGGCTGCCCGAAGAAATAGAGGAACGTGGAATCCTGACGGAAAGGATAGGTGTTGTCTTCATAGTTGACACCGCATTCGTCATTGCCGAAAAGCAGAACAAGTCCGGATCCTGTAGCGTTGCGGAGAGCTTCTCTTCGCCTGATATAAATTTCTTTATCGAACATAATATTTTTTTATTGAAAAAAAGAAACCGATTTGAGGCTA
>NZ_CAJMXD010000497.1:0-1804 GCF_905219685.1 Barnesiella sp. CU968 | reverse complement strand
CTCTTCGACTCGTAAAAACACCTCATAAAATCCTCTCAATGAACCTCACAATTAAATTTAAACAGTTTCTAAGAAACGATTGAATGAAAACGACAGGAATGTGTTTTCAGCCGTTCTAAAGAGTAAATTTTAACAAAGATAAGAAAATGCCCAAAATTACAGAAACCCGCATCAGCATGCTTCATGGCATCTTGCTGATAGCTTTGTTCGCGTGCGCTGCCTTTTATATCGGCGAGGCGCAGTTCCTGAAGAACATCTCGTTCAGTCCGATGATAATCGGTATCATTCTCGGTATGCTTTATGCCAACTCGCTACGTAATCACCTGCCGGAAACCTGGGTTCCCGGAATCCAGTTCTGTTCAAAGAAAGTGTTGCGTCTCGGAATCATATTGTATGGATTCCGGCTGACATTTCAGGATATAGTGAATGTCGGAGTGGCTGGAATCGTAATAGATCTGGTTATCGTCACAGTCACGATTCTTGGCGGAATATGGATAGGTCGTCTTCTGAAGATGGACAAGGACACAGCGTTGCTGACCTCCGTCGGAAGTGGAATATGCGGTGCCGCCGCTGTTCTTGGTGCGGAGTCTACAATCCGTACCCAACCTTACAAGACGGCGGTCGCAGTGGCGACAGTGGTGATATTCGGAACTATATCTATGTTCCTCTATCCGATAGCCTATAATTCCGGATGGCTTGATCTGACTCCCCAGGAGATGGGAATTTTTACCGGCTCCACACTTCATGAGGTAGCTCATGCCGTAGGTGCCGGCAACGCGATGGGTACTGAGATTTCCAACGTATCGATAATCGTGAAGATGATTCGTGTCATGATGCTTGTTCCGGTGTTGCTTATATTGGGATTCTGGGTCGCACGCCGCGGTGCGAAAGGTGCGTCGTCGGCAGAGAAGGGTAAGGTAAACATTCCCTGGTTTGCCGTTGGTTTCCTTGCAGTTATCGGATTTAACTCATTGAATCTGCTTCCGGCTGTATTTGTAGACGCTATAAATTATTTTGATACTTTCCTTCTTACAATGGCAATGGCAGCACTCGGTGCCGAGACAAGCATAGACAAGTTCAAGAAAGCAGGAGCCAAACCTTTTGTGCTGGCATTCTGTCTTGACGTATGGCTGATAATCGGTGGTTATATACTTGCAAAATACCTTGCGCCGCTTTGTCTGTAATTCAAGAAATAACATAACAAATATAAGCAAAAGGCGCAGCCTGCGGGCTGCGCCTTTTGCTTATATTTGTTATGTTCAGAGGTCCTTCTTTTTGTTACGTTTCTTTGCCGGGTCACATGTGAGACCGACTCCGAGTTTCTGGAATATCTTGTGGTCTACCTCTCCGAGCATCACAGTGGAATGCATCTGGCATCCGTTCAGCTTTTCAAGTTCTGCAAGGGCGAGCTTGCAGTTCTCATCGCGTGTCGAGAGCACGGACAAAGCCACCAGCACTTCATCTGTATGCAGTCTGGGGTTGAGACTGTGTAGACAATTGATTTTCATTGCCTGAATTGGTTCTATCATCTCCTGGGGAATCAGTTTTACAGAATGGTCGATTCCGGCAAGATGCTTCATCGCGTTGAGCAGGAGTGCCGCGCTCGGTCCGAGCAGTGGAGATGTCTGAGCAGTTATGATTGTGCCGTCGGAAAGTTCTATCGCCGAACTTGGGGCGTCATCGCGTTCGGCACGGGATCTGGCAGCCGTCACAACCCTGCGGTATGACACATCGATCTTTGCCTGATTGAAAAGGAGTGCGATTTTGTTGACCTCGCTGTCGTTTGTCTCGCCTTGTGCAAATG
>NZ_CAJMXD010000496.1:0-1805 GCF_905219685.1 Barnesiella sp. CU968 | reverse complement strand
GCCAGAAAATCGCGTAACCAACATGAATACAGAGTTTAACAATTTCGCATTAACAGATTTTAAGAGACGCCAGTGACGGCAACTATTGCCTCCGCGCTGCCTTGACTGACGGCTATATGCCTTTGATCGAATTAACTTCGGAGGAGGAAGCCAAGTTCCGCTCTCTACATGCCGATGAACAAGCAAGACAAGACTTCCTGATGTCAATAGCCATGCTGCATCTTACTCGAAGGGATGCCGAGGCGGTTAAAGACAGGATAAAACAGAATACCCAATCCAAAGCCGGAGTCCGTATTTTCCCTTCCCGTCCACAGGACTACTCCCCGGAAATCTCGCAAGTGTTCACATTCAATCTTGCCAACGCACTATCTTCCCTCAATGTCAGTTCCGGCTCATCCGGCTACAAGCGCGAGCACGAAGTCGGCAACCGTTCCCGCTACGATGACATCGACGACCGTCAGTCCGGCACCCGACTTACAATGTAAGAATGAAGTAGTGACTATCTCAGCGCACCACGCCGATAGTCACTATTATTTTGCAGAGAATTTAATGTAGAATTTAATTGGGTTTAGAATTAAACGCTACTTTTTAATACAGTTTAATCAAGCCGATTTATCGTGGTTTATAGCGATTTAGATAGTGACTATTATAGTGACTACGCCCTGTAGTGACTAAAAGAAAAATCGCCAACTCTGTGAGAATTAGCGATTTAATCTTTGCTTGGGTGGTGCCACCAGAATTGTTCTGAATATAGTATCAATTTGATTATCAGATAATTACCGGCTATCTAAAGGAGAAAAACTCCGTTGACTACACTGCTATATTTTAGCGATTTGGGGCGTTTTGCTCCGGCAATCTAACACCTTCGCAACATCTTCCCTTATTCTAAAAGTTCTCTGTGATTGCAAAGTTACGAATTTATTTCCACTCCACCAAATATCAGGCTTGTGTTAATTCAATTTAACAAAGTGATTTATTTCAAAATCACAAAACAAAATAATTCAAAAACACAAAATAATTTGGTGGTGTCAGATTTAATCCCTAATTTTGTAGGTGATTATGAAAGAGATGAAGTATCTGAATAGAATTGCCGACAAGACTCTTGATTTGAGGCTTGAGGCTTTCGGCGCCGTACAGATAGCTGGACCCAAGTGGTGTGGCAAGACAACTACTGCAGAACGTCGGGCGGGAAGTGTTATTAAGATGCAGGATCCTGACCGTCGGGCGGGATATTTGGCTGCCGCTCAAACAAAGCCATCGTTATTACTCAAGGGTGCAACGCCTCGGCTTATTGATGAATGGCAGGTTGCCCCAGTAATATGGGATGCAGTTCGCCATGCGGTTGATGAACGCAGAGAGAAGGGACAGTTTATTCTGACTGGTTCGACAGTAATAGATGATGAGGAAATAATGCACACGGGAACAGGTCGCATTACCAAAATGGCTATGTACCCTATGAGCCTGTTCGAGTCTCTTGAATCCAATGGCTCTATCTCTTTGGGGCGATTATTTAATGAGGCGGACTATGAGATTGATGGTGAAATTTCACAATTATCTATTGAGCAACTGATTTTTGCTGCCTGCCGTGGCGGGTGGCCCGCTTCTCTCGATGAGATGAGCACCAAAGCTAAGTTACTGATTGCTAAAGACTATATTGATGTGATATGTAATGAGGATATTTCAAGAGTTGATAAAACGCGAAGANATCCTGCATTGGCAAGGCTCATTCTTCGATCCTACGCACGAAATATCTGTACTTTAGCAAAGAAAACCTCCATGCTTGCTGATGTATCTGAAGAAATGGA
>NZ_CAJMXD010000495.1:0-1820 GCF_905219685.1 Barnesiella sp. CU968 | reverse complement strand
AGCCAGCACAAATAGCAAATTGCCATCCAACTCTTGACCTCGAATTTGATTAACACTTTTTAAGAGACACTAGTGACCGGAACCAATCTCAATAAGATTGGGAAACATTCCATCAAACTGCACATTGGATCCGATGAAACACTTCCCATTGATTTTAACCCCACCAAGTTTCAGCATTCTCCTGCGAAATGACGGCATTACCAAAGATTGTCTTGAAACAACCATACATATTTTTGACCAGATACGCTTTATATTATATGGCGGCTTAGGAATCAGATACTTTTCGTTCATATTATCCTTAACAATGTCTATTTTTAATTTTGCAAGCGATCCGATTAAACACGAAAACGCATTTAGCTTTATTTATATAAATCCAAAATTATTTCAGCATGAGATGCAAGAGAGAAATTCCAATCAGATATCATTATTTCCTGATTATACTCGATAAGTTTATGCGGATCGGTAATGTACATTTTCATAAGTTGCTTCAATTCTGATGTAGAATGGAAGATACAGTCCGATTTATACGAAGCAACAATATCCTTGGCACCTACATGATCAGACACAATAGCCGGAATACCGTGTGATAAAGCTTCAAGAGTCACCAAACTGAAAGTTTCATACCACACTGAAGGAACAACAATACAATCAAGACCATACAATATATCCGATATTATAGAATAATCATATGGCGGCATGTATTCTATCGTACTACAATCAGAATCAATACCTGATGACGTACCGCCGTAAACAATAACCTTGAAGTTTCTTATTCCCTCATCATAAAGTTCTGTAGCGACTTTTTTCAGAATAGGAAAACCTTTATATTTGTTAAGATTTCCAATAAAACCGAATTTAATGTCTTTTCTTGGTGAAAGAAAGTGTCTTTTATCATTTATTCCTTTTGTTATTACCGGTATGGTCTCACCGGAAGCCTCTGGTATAAACCGCTTGAATACATCTTTTGTTTGGGAACTGTTAAAATGAAATTTATCAACAAGTTTAAAATAACTTTGATAATATTCCAACAAATGACGATAATCGTTTATAATAGATTTATCTATCTTATGGTCAGATATATTTGACGATATTACAGACAAACGAGATATAGACCTCGGTTTTTTATAAATCCGAGATCCAGTCACTCTCTTTAAAATATGAAACAATGAAGAATTTGCCAATCTCAAGAATAGGTCAGAGGGTTCATTGACATTACATGCAGCACATTTCTCATCATTTATTTCACAGCATAACTGCCCATTGTTATCAATAAAATTATAACGAGGGCACAATCCGTGGAAATCATGGGTGGTATATATTATTTTAACTCCAAGACTCTTTATGAATCCGACAATATCTTTATGAATACCCATAAGGGTATGTAAATGCATGACATCGATTTTATTATCCAGAATGAAGTCACGGATGTTTCCATAATCAATGTTTACATCCCTGTACTGATTTGATGGATTCTTAATACCATATATCAATGTAGGTGTCAATGGATTGGTAAGGGAATATACGTCCACATTGCCTTGTTTCCCCTTCTTTCTGATTTTACATTTATTGGTGCGAAATAAAGTATCTCCACAAGTTAAGGCAACTACATCTACGCTTTTAGACTGCTCCATCATCAAGTCGTACGCATATTGCACACTACCACCATGTCTCTGGGGAGGCAAACCTATGACATAATGCAGTATTGTCATCTCAAAACAATTTCTAAGAAGTTATTAAACAAGTGGTTCACTTATCAACATTTTGACAAGACAGCAAATCAAACCAAAGTCTCCCTATATTCTCAATATTAAACCTTTTGG
>NZ_CAJMXD010000494.1:0-1820 GCF_905219685.1 Barnesiella sp. CU968 | reverse complement strand
TGCCACAACTGTAAACTATATGGACCGTCAGGTGCTCTCGCTCACCTGGAAGGAATTCATAGCTCCTGAATTTCACTGGACCGACACCGACTATGGTGTCATCACATCCATTTTCTCTATCGTATATGCTGTGGCGAACCTCTTCGCAGGAAGGTTCATCGACTGGATGGGGTCGAAAAAAGGTTATCTGTGGACCATATTCATATGGTCGGCGGGCGCATGCCTCCATGCGTTATGCGGCTGGGCGACGGAACACACCCTCGGTCTGCATGACGCCGCCGAACTTGTCGGCGCCACCGGGGCTCTCGCTTCGACGGTAGCCATCACATCTGTGTATTACTTCATCGCGGCGCGTGTGATTCTCGGAATCGGCGAGGCTGGAAACTTCCCCGCAGCCATTAAGGTGACGGCGGAATACTTTCCGAAGAAAGACCGTGCTTTCGCCACCTCTATCTTCAACGCCGGTGCTACGGTAGGTGCGTTGCTCGCTCCCGTGAGCATTCCTGCCCTTGCATCTTATTTCCAGAAAGCCGGTGTAGGCAACGGCTGGGAGATGGCTTTCCTTATCATCGGTGGTCTGGGCTTCATCTGGATGGGGTTCTGGATGTGGCTTTATCGCAGACCGGAAAGCAATCCTTTCGTCAACAAGGCGGAACTGGAATATATTGAGCAGGATAACGTTACCAAAGACGAGACTCCTGCCGAAAAGGCGGCGGTTGAGGATGACCGCAAAAACGAGATTCCATTCCTGAAATGTTTTAAGTATCGCCAGACATGGGCAATCTTCTTCGGACGCTTTCTCACTGACGGCGTGTGGTGGTTCTTCCTCTTCTGGACACCGGCTTATATATCCGACATCCTGAACCTGCCGACAACCTCAGGCACGGCACAGATGCTTATCGTGGCGCTTTATCTTCTTACCCTGCTTTCGATCTATGGCGGCAAACTTCCCACAATAATCATGGAAAAGACCGGTCTCAATCCATATGCGGCGCGAATGAGGGCGATGTTCATATTCGCCTTGTTCCCTCTGCTCACAATCGCCGCGCAGCCCCTCGGCAGTGTCTCGGTATGGTGGCCCGTGATCCTTATCGGTATAGCGGGAGCCGCACACCAGTCATGGTCTGCCAATATATATTCGGTTGTCGGCGACATGTTCCCCAAAAGCACAATAGCCACGATTGTCGGAATCGGTGGGCTTGCCAGCGGTCTGGGTTCCTTCCTTGTCAACCTGTTCGCCGGCATGTTGTTCGACTATGCCGCTGCCACCGGCATGAGCTTCATGGGATTCACAGGAAAGCCTGCCGGATATTTTATAGTCTTCTGCTATTGCGGAATAGCCTATATCGCCGGATGGTGTGTGATGAAATTGCTTGTGCCCCGATATAAGATTATCGATCCCTCTGGTCAGAAGATGAGATGATAGAAAATTTAAAATAAGGCGAGGGGAGGGGAGACGTCTGCAAAACCAAGACCGATAACTAAAACGAGAACCCGGATTGCCGGACGAAAACAAAAACCGCCTCCGAACAGTCAAGTCATCACAGGCAAGGAAAAAATATGGTAACCCGGTCAGTATGATCCGGAGAAATCCCCGGATCGGTTTAAAGCCAAATGCCGCTCTTTGCGGCTGTCCATGATAATGTAATGACGTCCGCCTCCTCTCTTGAGTCTCAGGTTTCCTTAATCTGGAAACCTGAGCCAGACCTTAGAAACTGTTTAAATTTAATTCGAAATTATTTATATAATGCCTCTTGTGGCTTCCTTGAGGTCTTTTATGGCTGTTTTCACCGAGTCTCCTCGGTCACATAGTTCCTACG
>NZ_CAJMXD010000493.1:0-1827 GCF_905219685.1 Barnesiella sp. CU968 | reverse complement strand
GTGTATAACCTCGGAGCGACGAAGGTTATGTATTATATGGATTTCTCACGGATAAATTATGATTATCTGCGTTATTTCACCACCGCATTGAAATCGGCAGACATTGTGCCCGAGAAATTTCTTTACATGAGTTCATTGTCGGCAATGGGTCCGGGAGATGAAAAGGGCTACACCCCTTTTGACGAGAGCATGATACCGATGCCCAATACCAGATACGGTGCCTCGAAACTCAAGGCGGAGATGTGGCTTGAGATGGACGGAATGCCTTACATAATCTTCCGTCCCACCGGCATATACGGACCACGCGATCATGACTATTTCCTGATGTTCAAATCCATAAGCAAAGGATTTGATTTCTCGGTAGGTTTCAGAAAGCAACTTCTGACGTTTATATATGTAGAGGATCTTTCCCGCGCGGTTTTTGACGCTCTTGAGAAAGCCCCGGTGAAAGAGACTTATGATATTTCCGAGCCAAGAGGCTACACACAGAAGGAATTTCGCCGGCTTACAGCCAAGGCTATCGGCAAGAAGGTCGTATTCCCGGTCAGGATGCCCTTGTGGGGAGTCAAGGCTGTCTCTGTCATCGCAGAGAAAATAGGTGTGGCACGCATGAAACCATCGACTCTTAACCGCGACAAATACAAGATAATGAAACAGCGCAACTGGGGTGTGGATGTATCGAAGGCGAGTCGGGATTTCGGATTCTCCCCCCGGGTGAGTCTTGCCGACGGAATATCGGAGTCGATAAGGTGGTATAGGGAAGAGGGTTGGATTTAAAGATCTTTATGAATTGTAGAATGGATTCAGGTGAGTAGATATGCAGGACAGTATTCAGAATAAAGGAGGCGGACATGGCGCGTGGCAAACGGTTGATGAGATTGTTGTGCCCTCGCATGCCGCGGAGCCTCTTGTGCCGGTAGGGATGAAGACCGTTGGAGCCGTAAAGCCGGCAAGTGTGTGGAAGCCGGTGCATTCGGCGTCGGATTCGACCGCCAGGGCACGGCGGGATTCCGTCATACGTGCCGTCAATGACTCCCTCGCCAAGGAAAAGAGCGGTTACGGGATAGTGCTTCAGGCTCCATATCGCGAGCATGTGCAGGAGGCGGCTGGAAAAGTCGCCTCACGGAGCGGCGACGGGCTGTCATGGGTTTTTGTAGCCATGGCGGTAATATTCTGTGCTGTTTGTCTTAAGCTCAAGAACACTCCGCGTTATATCAAGATACTTGTGTCGGACATGAAGGATGTCCGCACGCGTCACAACATGTTTGACAACACTGTGAAGGAAACCTCCTTTCTGTTGATACTTATAATCGGCTGGATCTGCAGTGTCGGGGTGCTGCTCTGGGATCTGTTGCGTCTGACGGTTTCCGATTCGCCGTTTGGCTCGTTCGGCATTCCAGACAGTCCGTTGTGCGGAATCGGGCTATGCGCCGGAGTCGCGGCGGTTTATGTCATCTTTATGCTACTGTCGTATGAAATAGTGGGCAACGTCTTTTCCGACCGGCAGCTGACCCGGCTCTGGGTGAAGGGTGCTACCGCTCTTATGGGACTTCAGTCTTTCATGTTTTTTCCGCTTGCGTTGTTATCGCTGTGTTATGCCGAATGGGGCGGAATTATCCTTATACTCGCGGGAATTGTCTTCGTTTTTGGGAAAATACAGTTTATTTATAAAGGTTTTAGAATTTTTTTCAATCAAATGTCCTCTTGGTTGCTTTTTTTGTACTACCTTTGCAGTTTAGAAATTGTACCGTTGATTCTCGCATATCTGGCAGCCCTTCAAATCTGCTCTATGTTGCTTTGAAAAAGGTTGAATCCACGTATCAGACA
>NZ_CAJMXD010000492.1:0-1832 GCF_905219685.1 Barnesiella sp. CU968 | reverse complement strand
TATAAAGAGTGTGACGTTCCCCAACAATAAGGCGCGGCATCTGATCCGTGCTGCAAGAGTACTGACGGAGGAATTCGGAGGAGAGATGCCGACGGATATTGACAACCTCATGAAGCTTCCGGGAGTAGGGCGAAAGACCGCCAATGTCATGCTTGCTGTGGTCTGGAACAAGGCGGCTATGGCGGTAGACACGCACGTGTTCCGTGTCAGCAACCGTCTCGGACTGACCAATAATTCCAAGACTCCGCTTGAGACAGAGAAAACTCTTGTGAAATATATTCCCGAGGAATTGCTTTCAACCGCGCATCACTGGCTGATCCTTCATGGCAGATATGTATGCAAGGCGCGTCGACCGGACTGTCTCGATTGTCGACTTCGGGACTATTGCAAGAGTTACAAGGTGTAACGGTATCGTGGAAACTGTAAACGTGCTCTTACAACCGCTTTCTAAAGATTTTCTGATTGTCTGCGTCTGCGCCGGGCAATAAGAAGGATATGCCTGCGTATTATCTGGTCTATGCAGTATCTGCCTGGTCCGGTAATGGCAAGGAAAAGAAACAGCAACGCTTGCGAAATTGCAAGAAAGTCCGGACCGTAGCCTTCCGGTGAAGGGGAAACCGGAGGAAGTCCCACTGCGTGAGAAACCGCAGCATATGTATAGATAACTATGCCTGCAGTCGAGGCAACACGGGCGAAGAATCCCAAAAATATCATGCTTCCCGCGATTATATTGAAAAGCGAAATGTCTACAGGTGACACCTTGACTCCCGAGTGTATGCCAAGAATGCCGTTGGCAATGAGAAACGCGGCGATAAAGAACCTGATTGTCAGTAATTTTATCGATCCGACATTTGTGACAGACCGGTTTATGCCGAATATGGAATTGCAGACCGACTTAAGGCGTTCGGTCTTTATTACTTTTCCTACGGGTCGACAGGTGCGTGCCATTCGTCCGATAAATTCGAAATTAAGCGCGCCCGGCGTTTTTTTGCCCGGATTTACGGATATGATTTTTACATCTGCCATAGTGGAACAATTATTTGTCTGTATCTTACTTATAGCATCAATAACAATGACTTACGGTCGAATGTTCAATATCTTGCAGCAAAAACTTTGTCACTTGGGGATATTTTTGTAAATTCGCAATATCATGAAGAGATTAGGAAAACTATATTTCAGGTATGGCACCATGGGCTCGGCAAAGACCGCCCTGTTGCTCACCACAGCATATAACTTCGAAGAGCGGGGCATGTCTTATCTTTGTTTCAAACCTTCGATAGATACCCGTGAAAAGAAGAACGTCATTCGCAGCCGCATAGGCATTGAGCGTGAATGCCGCTGGATATATCGTGATACAGACCTTTTCGCATACATCCGCGAGATGGTGGAGAAAAAAGGGTTGCATCCGGACTGGATACTTGTTGATGAGGCACAGTTTCTCGCTCCGGAGCAGGTGGACCAGCTTGCATGTGTGGTAGATACCTATGGAATCAATGTGATATGCTACGGACTTCGCACCGACTTCCAGACAAGACTGTTCGAGGGTTCACGCCGTCTGTTCGAGATTGCCGACACTATAGATGAAATCAAGAGCACCTGCAATTGCGGTCGCAAAACGATTGTGAACGCCAGGATAGATTCGCGTGGCGAGATAATCACTGAAGGAGATCAGGTCGAGATAGGAGGTAACGACCGTTACATATCCGTATGCCGCAACTGCTGGCGAAACAAAAAAGTGGAGCAGAGCCGCAACGGACAGCTCCCGCTTGATAATTAGCAGGAATATTCCCGAATCGAGGGGAATTCTTGCCGGAATTTGAGATGGACCTTAA
>NZ_CAJMXD010000491.1:0-1833 GCF_905219685.1 Barnesiella sp. CU968 | reverse complement strand
TTTTAANGACATGAAATATTGAAGTGCCCGAAACTTCGGACACTTAAGAGAGTTATGCGCTTTATGGGACGTTTACTGTTTTAAGAAACAAGCACACATAATAAAGAATGCCGGAAACAAGTTGTTTCCGGCATTCTTTATTATGTGCCTGATGCATATGTGTGTAACCTTATTTCCGTTTGTTCAGAGCCTTGAGCATATTCTCAAGAGTGTTGCGGGTAGCTGACAGCGTGTCTATTATCTTTACTCTGTTGGTTACATTACGGCGGTTGGCTTTCAGTTGCTCTTTGGCAGCATCAATCTTCAGTCCTTTGATTTTTACCAGATAATGGATAATCTTTAGAGTCTCGATATCCTGTGGTTTGTAGTATCTGATGTTCGTTGCGCTTCTGCGAGGACGATACTCAGGGAATTCCTGTTCCCAATATCTTAATGTAGATGCAGATACTCCCAGTAATTCCGAAACATCCTTTATCTTATAATATTTTTTATCAAATTCTTCCATATAATCAATCCATTACATGTCCTGCATTTTCTGCTAACTGAACCATTTCCGCATATTCCTCCGGAGTCAGATCCATGAAATAATAATTTACAGGATTCTGTGGCTCATCCTTAAATCTCACTTCATAGTGAAGGTGAGATCCTGTTGATTTACCAGTAGAACCGACTTTACCTATCATCTCTCCCCTTTTCACTTCCTGCCCCGGTTTTACAAGTATCTCGCTCAGATGTGCGTATCTTGTCAGATAGTTGTATCCGTGAGAAATATCAATGCAATTGCCATATCCGCTTTGTCTGCCGGCTTCTGTAACTTTACCGTCAGCTGTGGCAAATACTGGCGTGCCTGTCTTTGCTGCGAAGTCAAGACCTGTGTGAAACTTAGAGCTGCCGTAAATCGGGTCGCGTCTCACACCATATCCTGATGACATTGTGAAATCTTTGATATTTATAGGAATTACAGATGGTATATGTGCAAGCTTGTCTTTCTGTTTTGAAGCAGTCTCCTTCAGCTGATCAAAGGAAAGGGACTGTGCATATAACTGACGCTCAAAAAGATCAAGCCGCTGTGTCAGCAGTCTTACGAGTCCTGCATCCGGAGTGTTCTGCAGTTCACGATATCTCTTTTCATTGTCAAGACCGGCGAGCCTTTGTCCATAACCCACAGGATCCATCTGCATCATGACTCTGTAAAAATTATCATCTCTGTTCTGTATGTTCGCCATGACCTTTAGAGAATTGTCAAGACGCCTGTTGAGTATATTATACTGACTTTTCAGAATTGCGTTTTCTTTGCGGAGATTTTGTTCTGTAGGTGCTTCGAAAGAATAAAAGATTACGAAATATAATCCAATGCCGATAAGCAAAGACAAACATCCTATTCGCAGGAATCCCCAGATTCTACCCTTTATCGAGGGAAACACGCGTTCAAAATTATCTGTCTCAGGATTATATATATAGTATATCGGTCGCTTCATGTAGGTTATTTAATAAACTGCGGAGCTTATATACACAGTGTAAAAAGTTATATTGTCAGTAAAAAGTTATATTGTCAGTTTATGACACATGGTGAAAAGAACCATAAAAACTTTGACATAAGAATATAATAGTTTAGTAGCCTGTTAAAATTTAATTGTGAGGTTATTGAGAAGATTTTATCAGTTTTTTCACGAGTTGAGAAGAGAGCATAGCGGACTATATGACCGATGACACCCGGTTAAAACAACCATAAAAGACCTCAGGAAAGCCACAAGAGTCATTATATAAATAATTTCGAATTAAATTTAAACAGTTTCTAAACAACTTGAATTGACAAAATAGTAAAATATGGTT
>NZ_CAJMXD010000490.1:0-1846 GCF_905219685.1 Barnesiella sp. CU968 | reverse complement strand
AGCCAGCACAAATAGCAAATTGCCATCCAACTCTTGACCTCGAATTTGATTAACACTTTTTAAGAGACACTAGTGGTCGTAAGTTATTCTTTATTGAATGCGGCGGATTACGGGATTCCCCAAGACCGTCACCGTGTGTTCATTGTCGGTTTTTTGAAAGAACTGAACTGTACCTTCTGCTTTCCGAAACCATTGGGAAAACCATATGTCACACTAAGAAGGGCAATAGGAGACATCACGGAAAGTCCCAGGCAATACGTAAATGAAAAGGTAATTCAGGAATATGGAGAATGGCATAACCATGATATATTTGCAGGATTATGGGATGCTAAATTCATGGCACGTAACCGGGTGCGTTCATGGGATGAAACTTCATTCACGATTCAGGCGCAAGCAAAGAACTGCCCATTGCATCCCCAAGCTCCTAAAATGAAATATGTGTCGCAAAGTCAACGTGTATTTTTACAAGGATCTGAACACTTATATCGCAGGCTTAGTATTAGAGAATGTGCAAGAATCCAGACTTTCCCGGATAGATTTCTTTTTTTCTATGACAAAGTGCAAGACGGTTATAAAATGGTTGGCAATGCTGTCCCTCCACGTTTGGCAAAGTTTTTAGCTTTGGCGATAAAGGAATCATTGAATGCTAACCCGATAAGAGATGAAAAACCAGTAAATGTGCTGGTCGCTTATTATAAAGATGATGACCAATTGTGTCTGACTTTGAAAAATAAGCTTTATTATGTACGTGCCGGATTACGCCGTGGTGCTTTGCAAATACCGAAGGGAATGGTCTATCCGGTTTATTTGCTATTGCATAACCATAACAACAGGTTTTTATTTCGTATCATTCCGGAATATCCTGAACTAATGTCGGCATCAGACTTGATCAAATTAGGTTTTACGCCTTTAGGTAAAGAGTATTTTGTGTTTAGATTGGAAAGTTCCCAAAACATTAATCTTGCAGGAATGGATCTTTCAAGGGTGCAGATTAAAGGAAAGAGCCATAATATAGCCATTCCGTATATTTCCGATATTAAAGAAATTATTCAGTAAGAAAACAATCTTTTGTGAATCTTTTGTCGACAATAGTCCGTTGCGTGATTGTCTACATATCCATATTTTTGCATCATTATGGATATAAATGAAATTTTTGGAAAGAACGTGATGGAGAAAAGACTATCACTAAAATTTTCACAAGAGACATTAGCCAATATGGCTGATATTGATAGAACTTATTTGCCGGATATTGAAAAAGGCAGAAGGAACGTGTCTCTAAAAGTTGCGGAGAAAATCGCAAAAGCATTAAATGTTTCACTAAAGGACTTGCTGTAATTATGACTAATTTTATTAATTCAGAACATAATGTGGAAAAACTGTTTCCAGTAGGAACAACCTTTTATTTTGAAGGGAAAGAATACAAAGTTTCACTTTGTGGAAAGCCTCGTCCTTCTCAGGGTGAATGTAAAACAGATGTTTACATAAAAGGAATAGCTTCAGATGGAGAAGTTAGAGAATTAAAAATATCAGTCAAGCAAAAAAATGCAGATTTTTTAGAGAATAAGATGTCTGTAGATAGGGCATATGAGATTTTGGGCAAAGATGCTTCAGATATTATTCTGCGTTGTTTACGTTCTATACAAGATAGGTTTGAAGATGATTGTTTGGTCTATTTTGAGAAAAGAGGTAGAACAGGAGCACATACAATGAAATTGGGTTGGAAATTTGAGTTGCTTAATAAGTTAAGCGGAGAAAAATCAGGAGTTTTAGAACTTACGGATGAGCAAAAAAAAGATGTTTTTGCAGGAATCAACTTATCTCAGGATAAGAAAAACAGTCGTGTAAA
>NZ_CAJMXD010000489.1:0-1851 GCF_905219685.1 Barnesiella sp. CU968 | reverse complement strand
CAGCACAAATAGCAAATTGCCATCCAACTCTTGACCTCGAATTTGATTAACACTTTTTAAGAGACACTAGTGATATATAATCAATCTGGATAACCCGGGAACAATGACATTCAGTAATTAAAATAACAAAAACAGCATATGTTAATACTCATCATCGCAATTGTAGCAGTAATTGGAATCGTATGGCTCCAATTCAAGTGCTTCAACAGCACTAAGAAAGGGATTGAAGAGTTGAAAACCTTCTTTCCACCCATCGACAAAGTTGCATTAAAAGAATGCACGACTAACAAAGACGCAATTTCTGACCGATTTACATTGCGTCAGGTAGCTCAGAATCCTCCATCTAAAAAAGATGAGGTTGATATGACAGATGAGGACGTAAATGTCTCGCTGATTACAACTACCGGAGGCTCAAAATCTTTCAAAGAAGTTGTATTTGAGACAAATGAGTACCTCTGCAAGAATGTAGGCACATCAGCTGATTTAGGAGTTTTGCAGGATATTTGCGATAAAAAACTTGAGGTTAAGGAAAATGCTGTTAAGAGTACACTTAACCTACCTCTATTCGTGGGTCTTGGTGGTACTTTCATTGGTATCATAATCGGTGTAATCGGTTTTGCATTCGACCTGAATAGTTTGTTTGATTCGACATCGTCATCACCTGAAATTGAGCAAACCATCAATGCTCCTGTAGGTAATGAAAGTGTTCCTACAATCAGTGCGGTTGAATCTCAACAGACTGAACCATCAAGCGATGAGACAAACAGCCTTCAGTTTCTTCTCTATGGAATTGGTTGCGCCATGGCTGCATCTCTTTGTGGCTTGGTACTGATGGTTATAAATACCGCAATTAACTACCGAAAAGCAACAGCCGATCTTGACACCAAGAGGAATGAGTATTTTGACTTCCTTCGTAGAGAATTGATGCCTACTCTTGCAAACAGCATGAGTTCCAGCCTTAATTCACTGAAAAGTGTCTTAGGCCATTTTGTTGATAAGTTCGGAAAGAACCTTGATGCGTATGCTGATTCAGCAGAGCTTCTCAATGAGAATCTTGAAAAGCAACATCTTGTGCTGACTCAGATACAAGACATGGGTATGACACGAATGGCAAATCATGTGGCGTCTGCCTTTGTCCAACTTAATGAAGCAGCGGATGCCCTTAATACGTTCCATCAATATCAACAAGACCTGAATACGACTATTCATCAGGTACATGGCGGAGTCGCTCAAATTGACACTCTCATAGCAAAGTTTGATAACTTCATCTCAGCTCTTAGCTCAGTTGCGAATGCACAGGGCACAGCAATTGCACTTCAGCAGCAGTTTAAAGAGGCTATCGAACAGCATTTCCCCACCGGCGCAGATGGACGCGAAATGTGGCGTAAGGAGTTCGACAATCTACTTACTGACGCTCAGACTGTCAGCCGTCAGCTTAACTCCCAGTTGACCCAAAACACCAGCTATGTACAACAGTTTGTCTCGGACAATA
Source organism: Barnesiella sp. CU968 (assembly GCF_905219685.1). NCBI lineage: Bacteria > Pseudomonadati > Bacteroidota > Bacteroidia > Bacteroidales > Barnesiellaceae > Barnesiella > Barnesiella sp. CU968. The sequence goes on along the minus strand of NZ_CAJMXD010000489.1, from coordinate 359 downwards.
GCAAGTTCTTCACAAGCTTTGATGAAATGCGTAGTGTATTGGCGGCATTAGTTGAATATTCAAAGGCACAGAGCGAATGTTACAAGGATCTCAAAGATGAAATTTTGAGCTTGCGTAAAGACACAAAAGATTCACAGAGAGAGACGGCGGAACTTCATAAATCGCTTCTTGAAGCGGTGAAGGCTATGACAAAGGCCGTAAAAGATTTGAAGGATTGATATGAAGAGACACGAAGATAACGGTTCCTTCTGGCTCAGTTATTCTGACCTTATGACCAGTATGTTCTTCACTAGTGTCTCTTAAAAAGTGTTAATCAAATTCGAGGTCAAGAGTTGGATGGCAATTTGCTATTTGTGCTG
>NZ_CAJMXD010000488.1:0-1860 GCF_905219685.1 Barnesiella sp. CU968 | reverse complement strand
ACGCAATCATTTCCGACAAGTCTATTGAATATAACTCTCAGTTTAAACAAATTATATATCTTTAGGCATGAATTTGTTGAATTACATAAGCGAGTTTTTCTTGTTCCGTTGGCTGTTTGGTTCTCACAAGCACAATGAGTCAAAACGTAATCTATCGGATACGTCCAGCAGCTTTGGCCACAAGGATATTATTGGTGACAATGATACGCACACAGGCTTTAGTCGCCGCCATGAAAATAATTACTCTCGTTATGACAACTATGATTATGGCTATTCACAATCGTATGATGATTTTCATGACGAGCAGGACGACTTCGACATGATGGCCGATGATTTTTAAATATGGATAACGGACAGATTATATTATTTCAGACGCAGGGAGGCGAGACGAAAATTGAGGTTCGGCTTGCCAATGAATCTGTGTGGCTAACTGCTGACCAAATGGCGGAGCTGTTCCAGCGCAACAAATCGACCATTTCAAGACATATAAAGAATATTCTTGAAAGTGGCGAGTTACAGCGGAATTCAGTTGTTGCAGAAAATGCAACAACTGCATCCGACGGAAAAACTTACACCGTTTCTTACTATAACCTCGACATGATTATCAGTGTCGGGTATCGTGTCAATTCGCATCGGGGTGTGCAATTCCGTCAGTGGGCTACTCAAGTGTTGAAAGAATACATGATCAAAGGGTTTGCACTGAATGATGACCTGCTTAAAAATGCCGGACATGGGAATTACTTTGATGAGTTGCTTGCGAGAATCCGCGACATACGCAGTTCGGAAAAGGTATTTTACCGCAAGGTTCTTGAAATATACGCCCTAAGTATCGACTATGACCCTCGGACGGAAACAACCCAGCAGTTCTTCAAGACAGTGCAGAACAAGATGCACTTTGCCGCTCACGGGCACACTGCCGCTGAGGTGATTTACGACAGAGCAAATGCCGCAAACGACTTTATGGGTCTGACTACATGGCGCGGTGCATTACCGACCAAACAAGAGGCTGAGGTTGCGAAGAACTATCTTTCAGAGGACGAAGTTGATATGCTCAATCGCATAGTCAACCTCTATCTTGACTTTGCCGAACTTCAGGCAAAGAGCCATGTGCCGATGTATATGAAGGACTGGATCAAGAAACTCGATGACTTCCTTACGCTGTCTGGAAAAGAATTGCTCACACATGCCGGAAGCATATCGGCAGAAGTGGCAAAACTGAAAACCGATACCGAGTATGAGAAATTCCGTGAACGTACCCAATATCAACTCTCCCCGGTCGAAATCCACTTCATCGAAGCCTTCGAAGCCGAGCAAAAGAAACTCCGAGGAACGCAATAATGCAGAAAGTGCAGAAAATGCAATCCAAAAATGACACTGTCCCCCAAAAGTATTTGGATATTTTTGTCACTATCCCCCATTTTTTCAAAATAACCACTTGCACTATAACAAAAAAATCGCAACCCTATGATGAATGATCCATTACCTCCCAAGAACCTCCACGATCTGCGCCCACACGTCTAATAATACCTTGTTCTTGCAATTTCTTTAGATGTTTGGAGACGGCTCGATCGGAGATGGAAAGCATCTTAGCAAGTTCATTAATAGTCACTGACGGATTCTCCTTCATTTCGCATACTATTCTGTTGCGTGTTTTCTCTGAACCCTTCTCTGAACCTTTCTGAGTATCTTGTTCGGTTTGTATCGGTTCTGTATCGGTTTGGTTCAGTTTTGCATCGCCCCTGATAGACATGAAAATCTCACGATAGATAATAGCTGTAACACCTCCTTGCTCTACAATAAATTCCGGACGCTTAAGAAACTGTTTAAATTTAATTGTGAGGTTCATTGAGAGGATTTTAT
>NZ_CAJMXD010000487.1:0-1880 GCF_905219685.1 Barnesiella sp. CU968 | reverse complement strand
CGATATTGTTGGTGGAAGAAGATCAACTACTTCAATCTTTATTTCGTCTTTTACTGAACCTACTTCGGTATCCACTCGCAAAGTCACGAAATAATCGCCTATTTCATCAGATGTGAAAGTGAGAGACTGTGATGTAGAAACCAACCGTCCGTCAATAGTCCAAGCAAAAACGGCGTTATTGACATTTTTGTATTCCGGTATTATCGTAATTGAACGTCCCTGTTTAACAGTGTAGATTCCTGTCTCAGAGTCAAACTCTACTGAAGGCAGCCCGTTATTGTCGTACAAGTTATCATCTTTATTGCATGATGTCAATGCAATAAAGATGATAAAAATTGCGAGTAAATATCTATTCATTTGTTTTGTCAACCGAATGATGCTGTTTGTGACAACTTAATCACAAACAGCTTCTTTATATTATTATTCCAATACTATATCATCAATCGCAACATAACAGGGTGTTGCGGGACCTCCATCATGGATATCAGAGCCCCAGAAACCGAACTGAACTTTATCCACATTGGCTGCGTTAACGGGAATTGTCGTCCAAGTAGTCACACAGAAGTCTTTGCCATTACGATAGTCTGCAAGAGGAGTTTCTATGCGTTTAACAATATTGCCACTTGCATCGAAACACTTTATAATGAGATTAAAATAGCCTTTGGAATCTTTAAGGGATTTAGCCGTAACTTCCACGCCATTCTCTCCAATCCATGTATTTCCATTCTGGATAACTCCATAAGTATAAGCGGTATTACAAATCTTAAGGGATTTAAGAGTCATTGATTGAATATCGAATGAAGCTTCTTTAGCATAACCGTAGGAGTCATCAAAACCGTAAACCACACCGAAGTTGTTCGAGCCATTAGCACCTGCTCCACCACGATTACCGGTGGCAGTACGAGCCGTATTATATACACTCATCTGGTTATACTCAGAATACCACCAATCCTTATTAAATGGTTTATCTGGGTTTGGGTTCGAAGAAGGATTGGAAGTCATAGCCCAATCCGAAACTGCGATGCCACCAAACATATAGGATGGAGCAATATCTGAACCAAGAGGCCATGAGCCTTCATTCTCCATGGATGTAAAAGATCCATCCAAATTCATTATACCCGTAATCTGGGTACCACTGTAATCTGAATAGTAATTGCGTCCATAGGATGTTGGACCAGCCAAGACATCGACACCTTCAAAGGACATCAAATCCTCGAAGTCAATTACGACCTGACTTGATGCAGAGCGGCTCAACGGCTTGCCGTCCGCTGCGTCGAAGTTATCGACTAAGGCATCCTCATTGGAACACCCTGTGAAAGTTGCGGCTGCGACCAAAGCAAAGCCGCAAGCTGCGAAACGTAGGAGTTTTTTCATACTCGTTGTTGTTTTTAGTTAATATCAAAAAATAAATATTCCCGATAACGCTTAAATGAAGCGGCAACGGGAATAGATAGAATTATAGTCATTAAAAACAACTTACGAGGTAAGAAGTCAGACAACCTAAGCCCATAGTCCCGTAGGCGGTATCACTTGGCGGAAATGGCAGGTCTTCTGACTTATCCCGGTTCAATCGCGCCTTCCCAGTCGTTTGGTGACCAGTGGCAGGTTGCGAAAAACCTTGTTCAGTAACGAATAAACATCGTCAAAGAACGGGAATTACAGCAGCGGGTACTGTCGAGGAATCTCACCTCATTCCCTTTTGATGCTCCTTCACGCCTCCACTCTTGGACGACAGAGCAACCATTTCAACCGCAAATTTACAAAAAATAACCATTACCACCAAATAATTCATTTTTTTAACCGCACTAGTGTCTCTTAAAAAGTGTTAATCAAATTCGAGGTCAAGAGTTGGATGGCAATTTGCTATTTGTGCTGGCTCC
>NZ_CAJMXD010000486.1:0-1900 GCF_905219685.1 Barnesiella sp. CU968 | reverse complement strand
TATCAATTTCGGTGCCGATGGAGGTCTTTATGCGGAGAAAATCAAGAACCGCTCTTTCGAATTCGATTATCCTCTTCAGGGATGGAAGGCTGCCGGTAAAGTCGAAGTGAAAAACAATGGTCCGTTCCCGCGTAATCCCCATTATGTGGAGCTCAGACCTTCCGGACACTCAGACAAGCACACGGCTCTTGTGAACGAGGGCTTCTTCGGTGTCTCGTTCGAGAAAGACTCCGTATATGATTTCAGTGTGTACGCCCGAGTACCCGACGGAGGAAAGTCAACAATCGAGGTTCAGCTCATAAACGAGGCGACTCATGGCGGCAACCAGACATATGCTTCGAAAAAGATTGAGATATCCGGCAAGGAGTGGAAACGTTATGACTGCTCGCTGACCCCATCAAAAACAATATTAAAGGGACAGTTGCGCATTTTCCTCAAGAAACCGGAGAATACTGTCGATCTTGAGCATATATCGCTTTTCCCCCGCAATAATATCAACGGGTTGCGTGCCGATCTTGTCAAAAGACTTGCCGACCTTAAGCCGGGTGTGTTCCGCTTCCCGGGCGGATGTATTGTCGAGGGTACTGATCTTGCAACCCGTTATCAGTGGAAAAACACTGTAGGAGCACCCGAGAACAGACCTCTGAATGAAAACAGATGGCAATATACTTTTACCCATCATTTCTTCCCCGATTATTATCAGACCTACGGACTCGGCTTTTATGAATATTTCGTTCTCAGCGAATTGCTCGGAGCCGCTCCTCTTCCTGTTGTAAACGTTGGTCTTTCGTGCCAGTACCAGAATCATGACATGTCTGCGCATGTGCCTGTTTCTGAGCTTGATCCGTATATTCAGGATGCTCTTGACCTTATAGAATTCGCCAATGGTCCGGTGTCGTCAAAATGGGGAGCACTCCGCGCAGAGATGGGTCATCCGGCACCGTTCGGTCTGAAATATATAGGAGTTGGCAACGAGCAGTGGGGACCGGAATATGTAGAGCGTCTTGCACCGTTTGTCAAAGCCATACGTGCGAAATATCCTGAAATCCGCATCATAGGTTCCTCCGGTCCGGATTCGGAGGGTGATAAGTTTGATTATCTCTGGCCCGAGATGAAGAAATTGAAAGTAGATCTTGTAGACGAACATTTCTATCGTCCCGATGAATGGTTCCTCAGTCAGGGAGCCCGTTATGATTCATATGACCGCAAAGGTCCCAGAGTGTTTGCCGGAGAATATGCGTGCCACACCAAAGGGCACAACCAGAACCATTTCGGTGCCGCGCTTTGCGAGGCGGCATTCATGACCGGACTCGAACGCAATGCCGATATAGTGGAAATGGCTACTTATGCTCCTCTTTTCGCGCATGTCGACGGATGGCAATGGCGTCCCGACATGATATGGTTTGACAATCTCCGCAGCATGCCAACAGCGAGCTATTATGTTCAGCAGATGTACGGACTCAACCGCGGGTCGCGTGTCGTGCCGACGACTCTCGACAAGCGTCCGGCTGCCGGTCTTGACGGTCAGGATGGCTTGTTTGCGACAGTAGCGTATGATGAAGACGCGAAAGATTATATAGTGAAAATTGCGAACACATCTGACTCTGCGCAGGATATCAAGCTTGATTTCAAGGGTTACAAGGGGAAATTCTCGAAGATGACAGTGGAGACGCTGCACGCTGATGAAAAAACGGAGAATACCCTTGACAATCCGGATCTCGTGAAACCCGAGAAACGTGAAATATCGATTGAGTCCACGTCAACTCCTGTCGTAGAGGTGCCTGCCAGAACATTTGCGATATATCGTATCCGTTAAATCATCATAAGTAAGTGTTGGAAATTAGCTTATATTAAATTTCAGGAGATTTTGAGATGATTTCATGATTCCGAAGAAGGAGCA
>NZ_CAJMXD010000485.1:0-1902 GCF_905219685.1 Barnesiella sp. CU968 | reverse complement strand
AAGATTATAAAAATGACCTGAGATACGTTGTGGAGAAATATTTTGAGAATGTTATCCGCATGATTGAAGACGGAGGCTTTGAAATCCTCGGACACTTCGACAAAATCGCCGGAAATGCAGCTGTCGCCGATCCGGAAATTGAAAACGCGGCATGGTATGAGGCCCTTGTCGACGATGTGCTGAGTCACGCGTCATCTGCCGGAGTGATCGTGGAGATCAACACCAAGTCGTATGCCGACAAAAAACGTTTCTTCCCGGCATTCAGATGGTGGGACAAAATCAGAAACGCTTCCCTGCCTGTGGTGGTTAATTCCGATGCGCATTATCCCGACAAGGTAAACGCCGGACGCGAGGAAGCATTGAAACTGTTGACACAATGAAACAGATATTGGTCATATGCGACGGAATGGCAGACAGCCCCATGGAGCGGCTGAACGGGAAGACCCCCTTGCAGGCAGCCGAGACTCCGGCACTTGATTTTCTCGCAGCCAACGGCAGATGCGGTTCCCTGAGGACAGTGCCGGAGGGGCATTACCCTGGCAGCGAGACCGCCATACTTACAATTCTCGGCTACGCTCCCGATGAATTGCCGTCAGGGCGCGGACCTCTCGAAGCGACAGGGCTTGGCATCGATGTCTCGCCGGATGACACAGTCATGCGGTATGCAGTCTCCGACCCCTCCCTGCTCCTGAACGGCAACGCGGATTTGCGCCACACACTCGAACATAAATTTCCTGATCTGAAATTCCATTCCCTATCGGAAACATCCGGGATATGTATTATCCCCAACGGTTGCCGCCTTTCAGACATACATGCCGAAGGAATCGCTTTCTGGAGCGGAGACACACCGAGAGCATACGAGCCGTTTGTCAGCAGACATCCGCAATTCAGCCGCCCTGTCGTAATAGGAGCGGTGCCACTTCTGAAGGGGATGGCATACAGTATTCAGGCGGAATGGATCAGACCGGAAGGAGCCACAGGAGACTGCGACACGGCTTACAGAGCAAAATGCGATGCCGCAATAGCAGCGTTGCAAGACCACGATATCGTGATTCTCCACATAGAAGCCTGCGATTACGCATCCCACAAGATGGATGTAAACTCCAAGCTGAACGCAATCCGGAACATAGACAGAGAGATCATCGGACCGTTGATGAAAAAACTTTGCGATGGCGAAGATTTTGCCATTGCCGTTATGTCTGATCATCCTTCGCTTTGCGAAAAAGGGTGTCATTCGGCGGATTCTGTACCTTTCCTACTCTATTATCATGGAATAGAAAAAGATGAAACAAATATGTTTTCAGAGGAAGAAGCCGCGACCGGCAACCTTGAAAGCATATCTGACATCTACAGGCAATGAGACTGACACAGACACAGCTTATGAGACATAGTATATGAGACAGAAAAAAATAATACTTGTAACCGGCGGTCAGAGATCAGGGAAAAGCGAATTTTCCGAAAAACTGGCTCTCGAACATTCCGACACTCCCGTATATCTCGCAACCGCACGCGTTGCCGATGATGAATTTCGGGAACGCGTCAGGAAACATAAGGCAAGACGCGGACCCAACTGGTCTACGATTGAAGAGGAGATTTTTCTCAGCCGACATGACCTCTCGCAGAAAACGGTATTGATTGACTGCGTGACCATGTGGGTCACAAACGTCTTTTTCGCTTCAGGTGAAGATGTCACGGCATCCCTTGAAAAGCTTAAATCCGAGTTTGACAGATTCACGGACCACCATGACGCAGTCTATATTTTCGTGTCAAATGAGATAGGTTCGGGGGGTGTGTCGCCAAACGCCATGACCCGCAGGTTCACAGACCTGCAGGGTTGGTTCAACCAATATATCGCCGCCCACGCCGATGAAGTCTACCGCACTGTTTCCGGCATCCCTCTAA
>NZ_CAJMXD010000484.1:0-1916 GCF_905219685.1 Barnesiella sp. CU968 | reverse complement strand
TTAAAGACTCTAAAGACCTTTTAAAAAAACCTAAAGCCTCAATATTCAAAACGATTATTTCGCAATCTTGACTACCTTGCCTGCTGTCTTCACAACATAGACTCCATTGGAAAGACCTGCAACGGTAAGTGAGCCACCATTTGACTGAGCCACCTTACGACCGGATATGTCATAGACTTCAATTCCGGCGGAAGCACCCTCCACAACCAGGTCACCACCTATAAAGCTTGCTTTCAATTCAGTTCCGGCAATTTCATTAACTCCTGACTCTACAATGTTCTCAAATTTTATTGTATTCTCACCAAGGTTAAGTGTCACCTTATATTTTTTATCAGGAGTGCATGCCTCTGCCGGGAATCCCCAGAAATGGTCTTGAGCATTTTCACTATTGCCCCAAGTTCTTCTTACCGGATATGTTTCTCCCGCCTTTACAAGCTTCACGTTTCCGTTAAAATCCAATTCGGATGGAAAATAGAACCAAGTCTCCCAATAATTACTCGGATAGGAGATAAATTTAAAATGACTGCAACCGTCATTAGGAGACAGCGTACCCTCCCATACGAATACATCCTCGGTTCCTTCTTCAGGATAAATGTTGAATGTGGGAGGAACAGATGCCGTGTCCCACTGATTTGTGGCAGCTCCAAGGGGAACAACCAACGGAGACAACTCGTCAACCCATTGCGCAGTTATCATCACAGATTCACCGTTATCACTAAAATAGACTTTAACATCATAGGTTCCCGGCTCAGTCACCCACCAACGGTTTTCATTCCCGACAGCACTTATAACGTTCGCCTCGCGTGCATTAATAAGCCATGTGCCTGAATGTTCCGGAACATAACGCACTCCATCCCAGTTTCTTGCATCAATAAACTGAAGGTTCTGATTATAAAGGTTACCGCGATAGCTGAATACCCCATCGCCCTCGTTAGTCATTTCCTGAGCCAGATCAATATGCCACAGACTTGGCGAAGCTTCGCCTACCATATAAAGATGTTCGGGAATTGCAGCAGAAATAGAGACTGCATTCAACAGCATGACACCGCCTAATGCCATCGCCTTAAGTAAATTTTGTTTCATAACTTTTAAGGTTAATTAAATAATTTATTTTGTGAGTTTAACAACTTTACAACCATGACGCGGGACAGTAACCGTGAAAACGGATTCAACTGCGGATTCATCGGCATGTTTCCAAAGGTCTCGCACTTTGTATTCTCCGGAAAGTCCGATTTCCGAAAGATTCACGCTCATTTTGCGAGGAGCTTCCTCTCGGTTGAACATCGCCATCACGACATCTCCATTGCTCATCGTGCCATACCATATGCAACTGCCTTCGCTGTCGATCTCGTCAGATAATGGTTTTCCTATAAATCCGTCGGTATTCAAGGCAAGGAGCTCTTCATTGGTATAGAACTTGTCAAGATTTCCTATAGTCTCGGGGGTGTCGGCGATGGTCACAGGACCTCCGGCTATCAGCTGCAGTGACACCTGTGAACGGCGTTCATCGTCATTGGCACATTTGTTAAGGCGAAGGAAATCACCGTCAAGGATAATTTTCCCCTTTCCGCCTATATGGCTCCAGTGCGTGAAACCGTCCATCTGATTGTCGGCATAAGGCCAGCGGTCATATATCTTGCCCCTGTTGAAAGAAGAGAAATGATGCCAACCACCTATATTCGTATCCTGAACGATACGGGTCATGTTGCAATATTTCCTTTCCAATTCGCCGTCATTGTAAAGTTCAGGCATCACGATAGATGTGAAAATACCGTATTTGGAAGCAGACTCACAGATGTAGGCAAGACCGCGCTCATAACGCTCTCTTCCGTAACCGCACGTCACCGGATAATCGCGTCCCGGATCGCCATCCTCATACCAGCACATGAAGTCCATCCTTATGTAATCCACACCCA
>NZ_CAJMXD010000483.1:0-1952 GCF_905219685.1 Barnesiella sp. CU968 | reverse complement strand
GTATTGTGATATGCTTTCGCGAAACCTCCGTCGATGACCATCAATTTCCCGTTGGCTCGTATGGGACTCTCTCCCTTTGCAGCCCTGACCGGAACGTGACCGTTTATTATATGGCGGTGTTCACCCTCGACTCCGAACGCATCGAGAATCATATCGCATACCTCCTCTTTGTTCCGGAGCTTGAAATACCACCCCTTCTCCTCGACGTGTGTGGCGGGATCGTCAATGAAATATCGTTCGAAAGTCGCCATCTTGGATTTGTCGAAAAGGGGAGAGTCCGGTCCGCACCACAGGTACCAGAAGAAATCGCGGGCATATTTGCGTTCCTCTTCCGAAGAATCATCGTTGAACGCCTCGCGCATGGTCATTCCTATTTTATGCAGCAGTCCGCGACCTTTGTATTTCTTTCCGCATACCTCCACCTCCTTCATCGTGCCGTCTTCATTAAGAGGCAGGGAAGCGTGGAAGAGAAGGTTTGAGTTGTATATGCCATACATGCATCCGTTGGAGAAGAGGCAGTCGATATGCTTCATCAGTTTGTCGCTGACGCTGAATGAATGACGTAGCTTGTCGACAAGTTCCTTCTCCTCGTCAGTCATAGCTGTCGGGTCAGCGGGATCGAGTGTGGGGAAATTGGTGTCGTTGAGAGGATATTCCTTGCCATCGAGAGTGACGGTACCCTTCTCTTTGTCGATGCGCGAGAGCAGATCGCGGTCAGAGAGTCCCCATTCCGGATGCTCCCTTGCCATTTGCGCCTCCAGCTTAAGCTGGATTATTGCTATAGCCTTGTGCATTCGACCTATAAGAAGTCTGGATTTTTCTGTAAATGCGTTCTCTTCGTCATCCCCTGCGATATGAGGCATGAAGCGTGTGCAGGGGTCATCTCCGTATGTCTCCATGGCGAAGGTTGCGAGCGGCACCATGTTTATGCCGTAGCCGTCTTCCAGAGTCGCCATGTTGGCATATCTCAGAGAGAGCCGTAATACGTTCGCCATGCAGCATTCGTTGCCTGCCGCCGCTCCCATCCACAAGGCATCGTGGTTGCCCCACTGTATGTCGAACCTGCCGTAATCGCAGAGGATATCCATGATTATATGCGCGCCCGGTCCGCGGTCGAAAATGTCGCCAAGGATGTGAAGCTGGTCTATGCTCAGACGCTGGATCACGTTGCAGAGCGCGATGATGAATTCGTCTGCCTGACCTGTGGATATTATGGTCTCGATGATTCTTGAGAAATAAGCCTGCTTGTCATCGTCTGAAGGAGACTCGTGCATGAGTTCCTCGATAATGTATGCGAACTCACGCGGCAGAGACTTGCGCACTTTCGAGCGGGTGTATTTCGAAGACACCGACTGGCATACCTTTATGAGACGGTGCAGGGTTATATTGTAGAAATCCGCGAGCTGGTTTTCCGAAGCGCGGATAATCTGGAGTTTCTGCTCCGGATAATATATAAGCGAACAAAGCTCCCGGATTTCCTGCTCACGCATGGAAGTGCCGAAAAGTTCGGTAACTTTGCGTTTGATGTTTCCGGAAGCGTTTCGCAGAATGTGTCTGAAAGCCTCGTGTTCGCCGTGGATGTCGGCAACGAAATGTTCAGTGCCTTTAGGTAGATTAAGGATTGCCTCGAGGTTTATGATTTCGGTCGAGGCTGCGCTGATGTTGGGAAACGACTGTGCGAGAAGCTCAAGCACGCGCCGGTCGTTTTCAACGTGGGTCTCCGTTATGTTTTTCGATATTGGTGTCATTCCTTGAACGCGAAAAATATTATCTTGCAAAGATAGCAAATAGTTTTTATATTCGTGTTGCCCGAACGATAAACCAAATCAAAAAACTTAGAAACAGAACTCGTCTTGACTTATTTACGAAAGTTAAAATAATGATATTGTTAATTCTTTTTTCAACCTCAGCNGATCTTTCCGGTTGTTTTCACCCCTCTCATCACCGCCAAC
>NZ_CAJMXD010000482.1:0-1955 GCF_905219685.1 Barnesiella sp. CU968 | reverse complement strand
CCAGAAAATCGCGTAACCAACATGAATACAGAGTTTAACAATTTCGCATTAACAGATTTTAAGAGACGCCAGTGTATTTAAACAGTTTTTTAAAATTAAACGTTTTTAATTAAAATTAGGTTTATAATATTTCTATATAAGATTAACTGTCATGAATATTCATACGCTGGCTAATTTCCTAAGGAGCAGGGGTGTGCTTATGATTCTGCATGTTGCCATCATGCTGTTGTCGGCATGGCTTATATATATAATATCAGTCGATACGTTTGAGAACGTGTCGTTTTATGAAGAACCGAAATTCCAGAAACAGCAATTCTGGATATGTGTTGTCTTTATGGCGGATTTTTTCATTGAATTCTTTCTGTCGCATGATAAGAGACACTATCTTGCCACCCATTTCATTTTCTTTATCGTATCCATACCTTATCAGGCGATACTTTACCATTTCGGGTGGAACATTTCGAAAGATGTCGCCTATCTTGTACGTTATATGCCGCTGATCCGGGGCGGATATGCGATGGCAATCGTAGTCAGCTGGTTTACCTACAACAAGGCGACCGGTCTTTTCTTTACTTATCTCATCACGTTGTTCTCGACTGTGTATTTTGCGAGTCTGACCTTTTATCTTTTCGAATTCAAGGTCAATCCGGATGTGAAATGCTATCAGGATGCGTTATGGTGGGCGGCGATGGATGTCACTACCGTCGGATCAAATATAGAAGCTGTGACCGGGGTCGGCAGAGTGTTGTCGGTATTGCTGGCAGCATTGGGCATGATGATGTTTCCGATCTTCACAGTCTACGTCACCAACCTTATTACCGAGCGCAACAAGCAGGCAGGCACTCACAACGATGAAATCTCCCTTGTAAAGGCATATCGTCAGTTTGTGAAGAAGCATCCCGATCAGGCCCAGTCCCTGCGTGACGAAACTGCGGGACACGGCGATTCCGGTGCAGGCAACTGAAACAACGGCGGCGAATCAACATTGATTCGCCGCCGTTGTTTCAGTTGAAGAGTTTTTCAGACAGTTGCATTGAGTGTCGGAGTCAGAGGCTCATCCGCACACAGCACGGCAAGCAGGTTGCCTACCATTGATGCCTTCTGGTCGTTGGAGAGTGCCACAACTCCTTTTGATTCGAGTGTTGTCAGTGCCATCTCGACCATTGAGACTGCGCCTTCCACAATCTGTTCTCTTGCAGATATTATTGCCGATGCCTGCTGGCGGCGAAGCATTACCGCCGCGATTTCAGGAGCGTAAGCGAGGTAGTTGAGTCGGGCTTCCACAACTTCCATACCGGCAATCGCAAGGCGTTCGTTGATTTTTTTCTCCAGCAGGTCGTTGATTTCCGGTCCGCTGTCACGAAGCGTAAGCTCATCGGGATTGCCTGAATCTGTCTGGTCGTATGCGAAATGTCCTGTAACCTCGCGTAGGGCGGCATCGCTCTGGATTCTCACGAAATTCTGAAGAGCGGCATTGTTGACAGAAGCTGTCTGTGCGCCAAGGCTCTGTGAATCAAGATCGAAAACGACTTTGTATGTGTCTTTGATTTTCCATACAAGAACCATGCCTATCAACACCGGGTTGCCGACCTTGTCGTTTACCTTTATCGGTTCAATGTCCATGTTTCTTATTCTCAGAGAAAGACGCTTGCGGCTAAGGAACGGATTTACCCAATAATAGCCTGTTTTCTTGCAGGTACCCTTGTATTTGCCGAAAAATATCATGACACGAGCCACGTTTGGCTCCTGGACGAAATACCCGACACACCCCAGTATAAAGAGTATAAAGAGTGGGATTGTCAAAGCTACCGCAAGTCCGGGATTGGACTCTGACCAAAAGACAATGCATAGTGCGAACAGCAGTGGAATAAGAATGAATGTCACTGGCGTCTCTTAAAATCTGTTAATGCGAAATTGTTAAACTCTGTATTCATGTTGGTTACGCGATTTTCTGG
>NZ_CAJMXD010000481.1:0-1966 GCF_905219685.1 Barnesiella sp. CU968 | reverse complement strand
CAAGGATATAGATCTCTGGGCCAAGGAGAATCTATCTCCGAATCGGGTGGTTCTGCGTTCCAGGACACTCAATAATGCGAGTTAATTTTGGAACATAGAACTGAACACCCTAATTAGCAATATTCCCATTTCCATCTAATGAGAATTTTTCTCCATCACTATTTTGGATTTGATCCGAAAAATATCTATATGTTACTTCTTCATCTCCATCCTCTACTACCCTACCTTCCGAATCATAACTGAACTCATCATCAATATCCACACTCCATGAGCCACTATCACCGTATATTCCAGACGAATGGCAACTGATAGAGGCCAGAACCCATTTACGTTTATTTACATCATTCGGGCCATCATCCTTACTACAGGAACTGAATCCAACCGTCAACGCACAGCAGACCATAGCCGCGCAAACAAATTTAGTTATTTTCATTTTAAAATTATATTATTATGTCTACCTGCCTAAAATTCTAAAGCAGAAGAAAAGTAATAGGTAGCTCCTGCCAAGTCGCTGAGCCAGCCTGCAAAAAAATGTACGGTATAGCAATCTAAATGGATGCATATTAAGAATTTGAAGCATCGCGGATTCCCTCTCACCTTACGGTGTTCAGGCAGGACGCGGACAATAAATCCGCACCTCATCCGCCTCATCCGCGTCTCTCCCACTATGCCATAGCATAATGGGATCCGCGATGCCGGATATCCATAATTAAAAATCCGATTTCTCTCTGCGACAAGCCAACACATAAAAAATTCCAACCATTCACAACCACGTAACAACCACTCTTAAAGATATAAAATGTTTAAGAATAAATATAAAAGTGGTTGTTACGTGGTTTTATGTGGTTGGAGTACAAATAAAATATAATTGGTTTGGACAGAGCGACAAACGGGGATTTGGCAAAAAAAACTTGGAACATAAAACTAAATTTATAAGGAGTTGTACGAGGGTGTGAAGGTGTCACCACGGGAGAGATCTCCCGTGCGGGCACCGAGCTCAAGCCAGCGCACGCGCTGGTCGGAACGTCCGTGATTGAAAGTCTCGGGAACAGCATACCCCTGCGCCTGCTTCTGAAGATAGTCGTCTCCGATTTTCGAGGCGGCATTCAATCCTTCTTCAATATCACCGGGTTCGAGACTGTTGAAAAGCCGGTTGTCATGATATGCCCACACTCCGGCATAATAATCTGCCTGCAGTTCCGTGCGGACGCTGAGTTTGTTGGATTCCGCCTCCGGCAACCTCGCCATCTCCTCATGCGCCTGGTCAAGAGTTCCCAAAAGATTCTGAACATGATGACCGACCTCATGCGCTATGACATAGGCAAAAGCGAAATCTCCTCCGGCACCCATCTGTTTCTCCATCTGCTCAAAAAAAGATAAGTCAATATACAGTGTCTTGTCTGCAGAACAGTAGAAGGGACCGACTGCCGACGTGGCATTGCCACAACCGGAATTTACAGAACCGGTGAACAGCACCATTTTCGGAGGCTCATAAGTTCGTCCTATCTTACGAAATTCCTCTGTCCACACATCTTCCGTGCCCGCAAGAATAACTTTAGCGAACTCGGCATAACGTTCCTCCTGCTCCGTAGGCACATAATTCTGCGCCACCTGATTACCGGTAATCGAACCTGCATTATTCAGCACAGACAATGGATTTCCACCGGAAATCCAAATAATCAAAGCGGTGATAATCAATCCGCCGATGCCTCCGGCACCGGCAACAAGCCCTGTGCGCCGCCCGCGCCGGTCATCCACATTCGAGCTGCTTCTTCTCCCGTCAAGTCTCATTAGCCTATAGTTTTAAGTAAGTGAACTCGTCTTGACTTATTTTTTCTTAACATCAGCGAGATATTTCCGAGGTGTTTTCGACACTCGAAGAGCCGGCAACCTTTCGGTTGGCGGTGATGAGAGGGGTGAAAACAACCGGAAAGATCCGCTGAGGTTGAGAAAAGAATTAACAATA
>NZ_CAJMXD010000480.1:0-1968 GCF_905219685.1 Barnesiella sp. CU968 | reverse complement strand
TCTTCGTAATATTCGGCAGGTTTCGCGTTTCCGGCGCGGGAGTGCCCGAATTCGCGGATCATTCTTCCGAGTCCTTTGTTAGGACCGATTTCGGCATGTCCGCCGAGATGCACTCTGACTTCAGAACTGTTGTTGCCACCCAATACGGGGCGGTCGTTGACAAGAGCCACGTTCATCCCGTTGCGAGCCGCAGCCACGGCGGCGCACATTCCCGCGATACCTCCTCCTACGACCACCATGTCGTAGGACGCCCGTTGCGGTTTACGGCTGTCAAGACCGAGCAGGCGACGGCGCATCATGGCAAGTTCATCGCCATTGTCCGGAAGAGAGGCTTCGCCGGGACTTGTGGTCATGTAGATTGCGTCGCAGCGGCCGTTGAAGCCGGTGAGGTCATGCAAGGCAAGTGTGTGTGTGCCCTGTCTGAGTTTTATTTCTCCCGCTTTCTGCCAACCCCAGCGGGAACCACTGTCTCCTAGTGTCTGTGACAAAGCGCGGTTGTCGATTTTTACTTTGAATTTGCCGGGTCCTTTCTTGTCGTTCCATGGTGAGGTCCAGTTGAAAGTGCGGACATATACGGTATATTTTCCCTCTTCGGGTATGTCGACGGTAGTTGTCGCGTCTTCCACAGGCTTACCCATGCCATGTGCCATAAGGTAGCTCGAACCCATGCAGTCGATAAACTGCTGGTCCACCACCCATCCCCCTTTTGCACTGAAGGACTCGGCTTCTGTCCAGACCTCTGCCGCTTCTGCCCCGGCGAGGGGCAGAAGGGCAAGGGCTGAACACGCCATATATCGTCTGATGATATTCATTGCGGGTTGTTTGTATGGATAATAATCAGTTTACGCTTACATCGGAAATCTTGACNCATCCTTCAGGCGTGGTCTCCGCCTTTGCCGCGATTCTGATTCCGATTTCGTTGTCTTTGGTTGTGTCCACGATACCGACAGCCCATGTGTAGTTGCCGNCGGGAACGCCTCCGAGACTGAATGAAAACTCATAAGTGGAGGGTTTTCCCTTGATCCATTCGTTGAGACAGGGAGCCAGATCGACATATGTCTTCACGGGTTGCGAAGTGGTTTTGTCGAGCAGGGCGAAAGCCACTTTATATTTCTGGTTCCACTGCGGTATATTGGTCGGGCAGTATCCCCAGCCGAGATTGCTCCAGCGGTGAACCATTGTGACGTTACCGTTGCCGGATACCGACTTCGGGAGTGAGATCTTGTCGGGATAGAGGCGGTAGCCACCTTCCGCAATAAATTCCTTCACGAGGTCGAAGCAGTTGTTGAACCATCTCCATGTCTCGCCGCTTGTCATAGAGTTTGAATAGCGGAAGTCCATCATGTTCACATATGTGTTTCTCGCTTCGTTGAATTCACCGCGGCGCACCTCGCCGTGGTCTGCGTATCCGTCACCTTTTATTGAACCGCCGTGTGAGCTTTCAACCCATCCTCCTTCGGCAATGAGAGGGCGGCTGAATCTGTTGGCGAGCGCGTAATTGCGTTCCCAGTCTTTGTAGTAACCCTTCATGCCGTAAGCGTCGTGACGCAGGGAATATCCTTTGGCGACAAGCTTGTCAAGCAGTTTTTCCGACACACCTGTGTCGGCACCGTCGAAACTCTTGGTGTCCATGAGACATCTGTGGTAGTTGATGACGCATGGCACTTTTGTGAATGCCTGAAGATATGCGTCGCTCACCCAGTCTATGACCGCCTCGCGCGGTTCGGAGTTACCGGTGGAATAGGTCACGCTGTGGCTCTCACCCCATTTGCCGAGTCCGAAACCGCTCATGAACATTGTCACGTCAGGGTCGTTGTATTTTTGTGCGAAAGCCTGCAGGAATTCCGTGAACTTCTGTTGGAACACAGGGTCATCGCAATACGGAGACCATACCTGCACCGAGCCTGTCGTGGACATGAAACCTTTAGCTCCGGCTTCCCTTACGAAATCCGGCGTGAAGTTGTCGTG
>NZ_CAJMXD010000479.1:0-1975 GCF_905219685.1 Barnesiella sp. CU968 | reverse complement strand
GTCTGTGACGCAGATCTGCGCTACTTCCGCCGCCTCCATCTTGCCGGTGTTGCGGATAGTGAACGAGACTTCGACCTTGTCGTTGTCTGCCGGTGTAAGGGTCAGGTCGCTGAATTCGAACCGGGAATAGCCGAGCCCGAAGCCGAAGGGATAAAGCGGTCTGACTCCGTTGCGGTCGTATCCGCGATACCCGCTGAATATACCCTCTTTATATTCCACGTGTCTGCATTCTCGCGAATCATTGCTTCTGACCTTGTCGTTGTTGGCATAATAGCTGTCGAAACAGGGGTTGTCTTCCGGTTTCGCCTCTATGGAAATGGGTAGCTTGCCGCTTGGAGAGAGCTTGCCTGTAAGTATCTCGGCAATTGCCTGTCCCCCTTCCTGTCCGGGATACCATGCGAGCAGAATGGCTTTAGCCGCATCGCCCCATCGTGAGAAATCGACACCCCCGCCGGCGTTGAGCACCACTGTGAGGTTCGGATTCAGCGATGCGAGGCGGTTGATGAATTTCTCCTGAAACGCGGGAATGGCAAACGGGCGGTCGAAACCTTCGCCTTCCAGTCCGCTGTTGAAGCCTGTGCAGTAGACAACGTTGTCGGCACGCCGCAGCTCTCGGTTCAGAGTCTCCTCGTCCATCATGCCGAAAGTGCAGATGATGTTGGCTGAAGATATGTTGTCGAAATAATCCACGCGGATGTCATACCCTTTCCCCTCCGACACCTCATACTCGATCTCGCGGGTGGACAGGGCATGGTTGCCCCAGTCTCCGGTCACTGTCTTGCCGTTGATGATCACACGGTAGCCGTCATCGCCGCTGATGCGTATCTTGATTATGCCGTCTTTTGACGGACGGTAGAACCCGCTCCATGTGGCGGAAAAATGATCTTCGGGAAAATCGGGGAACGGCGCCTTGTATTCCCAGAAGAAATTGATCGCGCTGTCTGTACGTACTACAGCGGGCGTACCCTCCATTTTCTGGTTTTTGTAATATCTTCCCGTGAAGCCTTTGCGGCTGCAGGTGGAATCGGTGAACACATCCGAGGTTATGTCGTAATACAGTCGGCTTTCAGGCAAGACAACTGTGTTCTTCCTCATCTGTCTCAAAGCCTTGGACACCGGTGTCACCGAGAACGGGGAGACTGAGCCGCTTCCGCCGCCCGACATTATGGTGTCGCAGTTGGGACCCAGCACGAGAGTTCTCCCTTTCAGCGGAAGAATGTTGCCGTTGTTTTTCAGCAGCACGATACCCTCGCGTGCCGTTTCAAGCGCGGTCAGGCGCGACTTTTCGTAATCCAATGGAATATCAGAATCCTTCTGCACGCGCTCAAGCAGACCGAAAGCGATAAATGTGGAAAGCAGATGTTCCACTTTTCCGTTGATCATCTCTTCCGTTATCCTGCCGTTTGCGAGTGCGTCCTTGATTTTTTCGGGTTTATAGAAAACCGGTTTGGGCATTTCAAGGTCAAGACCCGAAGCCGTTGCGTTGACGGTTGAGTAGACAGAAGTCCAGTCGCTCATAAGAATGCCGTTGAATCCCCATAGATTGCGGAGGATGTCGGTGTTTAGCCATCTGTTCTGAGTGGCGTGCACACCGTTCAGAAGGTTATAGCTGTTCATCACGGCTCCGACGCCCGCCACCTGCACAGCCTTGCGGAATGCCGGGAAATAGATTTCGTGAAGGGTTCGCTCGTCGACATCGCTGCTCGCATGGTGGCGGCTCCATTCCTGGTTGTTCGCGGCAAAATGCTTCACAGTTGCGATGACGCCCTTTGACTGCACCCCTTTGATATATTCCGTTGCAATCTCAGATGCGAGATATGGATCTTCACCCATATATTCATAGTTGCGTCCGCAGAGGGGAGAGCGATAGATGTTCACCCCCGGACCCAGCAGAATGCCCACGCCTCTCGCCCTTGCGTCATCGCCAAGGCTTTCTCCATAGCGGGCGGCGATGTCGCGGTTCCATGTTGCGGCG
>NZ_CAJMXD010000478.1:0-1977 GCF_905219685.1 Barnesiella sp. CU968 | reverse complement strand
TCTTGGCATCCGGCAATTCCTTGCTTGGGGAGAAGGGGAAGGGACATCAGTATCAAGCCTACAATGAGACTGTTGTCTCAGGTGATTTGAGTGTATCCCGGCATAAACCGCTAAGGCAGGGATGCCGGATGGCGGTTATTCTACAATTAAAATCGACCTTTCCGATGACAGGGACCGTCTTATGGCAGAAAAAGGATATGCACCGCTATCCGAATACTTCTATTCTACACATTGATACCGCGAAGTCAGATAACGGCATAGGAAGATTTACTTT
The DNA here is from genome assembly GCF_905219685.1 of Barnesiella sp. CU968. NCBI lineage: Bacteria > Pseudomonadati > Bacteroidota > Bacteroidia > Bacteroidales > Barnesiellaceae > Barnesiella > Barnesiella sp. CU968. The sequence continues at coordinate 1,703 of NZ_CAJMXD010000478.1, read as the reverse complement.
TGTGTGGGAAATGTTGCTGTTCTTAACTAATTTTTAAGTATCTTCGCAAACTGAATCACAATAAGTCCCCGATGAGTGATGATAGTAATTATGTAGGTCGGTTCCAATGGGACTGTCATTATAATTTTCTAAATTCCCAGCCCCCAGTATTGTTGGGGATGACAGTGGCCTGTGGAATTACATATACAAATTGAAAATAAATGAATTTGATTAGTCTTTTTTCCGGTGCCGGAGGTTTGGATTTAGGTTTTCATAAAGCTGGTTTCAGGACTGTCGTGGCAAATGAGTTTGATGCCAAGATTTGTCCGACTTTCCGTGCGAACTTTCCAGAAGTGAATCTGATAGAAGGTGACATACGCAAGATTCCTTCTTCTGAGTTTCCAGATAATGTCGTAGGTATAATAGGAGGTCCCCCTTGCCAATCATGGAGTGAGGCTGGATCATTAAAGGGGATTGAAGATGCGCGAGGTCAACTCTTTTATGAATATATCCGTATTATACGGGATAAACAGCCTATGTTTTTTGTTGCAGAGAACGTGTCTGGAATGCTTGCAAAACGTCATTCGGAAGCAGTTGACGGTTTTATGAATTTGTTTGATAAAGCTGGGTATGATGTAAATTTGAAGATGCTCAATGCCAATGACTATGATGTGCCGGAAGACCGAGACCGTGTGTTTTATATCGGATTCCGTAAAGATCTGAAGATACACGATTTCAAATATCCAACGCCTTTGGAGCATAAGCCTACTTTGCGCGAGAGCATATGGGATTTGCAATATTCCGCAATACCAGCACTGGAAAAGAATAAAACTAATGGAAATGCTTGTAAGGTTCTGAACAACGAATATTTCATTGGAGCGTATTCGCCAATATTCATGTCGCGCAACCGTGTGCGTTCTTGGGATGAGCCAGGTTTTACGGTTCAGGCAAGTGGACGCCAATGCCAGTTGCATCCGCAGGCACCTAAGATGATAAAGGTGGAAAAGAATCTGCAAAAGTTTGTGGAAGGGAGTGAACATCTATATCGGAGAATGACAGTGCGAGAGGTCGCTCGTGTGCAAAGTTTCCCGGATGGGTTTAAATTTATTTACGAAGATGTTAACTATGCCTATAAAATGATAGGTAATGCCGTTCCCGTTAATTTGGCTTATCATGTAGCTATGCAAATAAAGAAAACATTGATTGAAAAGGGGGCACTTCTTGCCGAATGATATGAAAGTCGCATCATTTTTTGCCGGATGTGGCGGATTGGATATGGGCTTTAGGCAAGCCGGCTATGAAGTTGTCTGGGCGAATGAATTTGACGAAGCGATACATAAAACGTATCAATTCAATCACCCGAATACTTTTTTGTGTAAGTCAGACATTCGAACATTAAAAGCGGCAGATATACCGGATTGTGACGGGTTCATCGGGGGACCTCCTTGCCAATCATGGAGTGAAGGCGGTAAACAATTGGGTCTGGAAGACGAAAGAGGCAAATTGTTTTTTGATTATATTCGGTTGATAAGAGAAAAACGTCCCCGTTTTTTCCTTATAGAGAACGTACAAGGAATTATTAACGACAGACATTTCAATACATTTTTATTATTTCTTTCTACTCTTGAGGATGCAGGTTATGTCGTAAGTCACTGGCGTCTCTTAAAATCTGTTAATGCGAAATTGTTAAACTCTGTATTCATGTTGGTTACGCGATTTTCTGG
>NZ_CAJMXD010000477.1:0-1981 GCF_905219685.1 Barnesiella sp. CU968 | reverse complement strand
AATACAATAGATCGACTTAGCAACCGGCATATTCCAACCAGCTTATTATCTTCATATATGTCGGCTATAATATCTGCGCTTAAGAAAAAAAACGCACCTAAAACAAGACCTGTATAAGTTGTAAATGTATGAATACTGCTGAGATCCCTGTCAGTTAATTCCTTGTGTAGGATAACAGCCGGTCCGATTCCTATGTCTCCCAATATATTAAAGAAAGCTATTATAACAGTCGCAACACCCACTACTCCAAATTCCTGGGGAGTGAGTAGTCTCGCCAATATCGATGACACTATCAGTGAAATGACAATGCCCGAATATTTCGCTACGGCAGTATAGAATACTCCTGAAAGAAATTCTTTTTTTAAAGACATTCTAAAAATCTATCGGAACATGGCAACCACTGTCAGTCTTTGTTGAACAGGTCGCGGGTGTAGACACGGTCGGAGACATCGGCGAGGTCGGGTGAGGTGCGGTTGGCAAGGATGGCGTTGCTGAGACGTTTGAATTCGGCGAGGTCGTTGACAACGCGGCTGCCGAAGAAGGTGCTGCCGTCTTCGAGGGTGGGCTCATAGATAATCACAGTAGCGCCTTTTGCCTTTATGCGCTTCATCACTCCCTGTATCGAAGACTGGCGGAAATTGTCGGAGTTCGATTTCATCGTCAGACGGTATACTCCGATCACCGGGGGTATCGAATGACTGTCGCGCTCCAGCGAGGATGTATGGAGAGTGGGGTTGGTGGTGTAGTCATACCATCCCGCCATCCTCAGTACCCTGTCGGCTATGAAATCCTTGCGCGTGCGGTTGCTCTCGACGATCGCGGTCATCATGTTCTGGGGAACATCGGCATAGTTGGCAAGCAGCTGCTTGGTGTCTTTGGGCAGGCAGTAGCCGCCATAACCGAAAGAGGGATTGTTGTAATGCGTTCCGATGCGAGGATCAAGCCCTACTCCCTCGATTATCGACTGCGAATCAAGCCCTTTGACTTCAGCATATGTGTCAAGTTCGTTGAAATAGCTTACCCTTAGAGCAAGATATGTGTTTGCAAAAAGTTTCACAGCCTCCGCCTCTTTCATCCCCATGTAGAGAGTAGGAATATCTTTCTTTATGGCTCCCTGCTGAAGAAGCATCACGAACGCGCGGGCGGCATCCTCCAGTCCATCTATATCGGCAACGGCAAGAATAGCTTCGTTTTCATCTTTGAAATCCTCCCCGTCTATGAGTTTAGGTATTCCAGCGATTATGCGCGACGGGTATAGATTATCATAAAGCGCCTTGCTCTCGCGCAGAAATTCAGGAAAAAACAATAGATTGAACCTTTTCACTCCACGTGCCGCATATCTGGCGTAAAGGTTGCGGCAATATCCGACAGGAATGGTAGATTTTATCACCATCACCGCATCGGGATTTACGCTCAGCACCAAATCTATGACGTCCTCTATACAATGGGTATCAAAATAGTTTCTTACCGGGTCATAGTTAGTAGGAGCTGCTATCACTATAAAATCCGCGTCACGATATGCCGATGCGCCGTCAAGTGTGGCTGTCAGATCAAGATCTTTCCCGGCAAGGTATTTCTCGATATATTCATCACTGATGGGAGATCTGCGGCTGTTGATAAGCTCTACCTTCTCTGGAATGATGTCCACTGCCGTGACCCGGTTATGCTGAGCGAGCAGTGTCGCCAGGCTCAGACCGACATAGCCGGTGCCCGCGACTGCGATATTATATTTTCTCATGGAGACTGACAATAGGAATTTCTATCTTTAATGCTGAATGCAGGATGTTGCCTTATACAACGAGGGGAAACATCTCGAGCAGAGTCTTGGCAAGTCTAAGAGTGTGTTTAAATTCAAACACTTGCTAATAACCGTATGGAAGTTTCTCAGTCTATAGGTTCAAGCAGATCGGGATGTATGAAAGGCAGCATGACAAGACATATGCCTTCAATCTTTACAATCACATGCTTGTTCTTTTTCACC
>NZ_CAJMXD010000476.1:0-1982 GCF_905219685.1 Barnesiella sp. CU968 | reverse complement strand
ATCCATAATTCAAATTTTATGGCAAAGTTAGGAACTTTACAGACAAGCTTAAATACGCTATCGCGGACGGTTGTACACGGAATATTGCAAATCCTGTCCCGGATAAAAACAACATAAAGGGTGTCATGACAAAACATCCCGTAAATATCCTCGGCGAGGATATTTGCGGGATGTTTTATTATGATGCGTGTCGGTTTTCTGAACGCTATTTGCGCACGAAGACCTTCTTGCCGTCGATAATGTAGATTCCGGTAGATGTGATGCGGTTGATCCGTATTCCCTGAAGGGTGTATATCTTTCCATCCGGTATCAAGTCCGCGTCTATCTCCGTCACGGCGGAACTTCCGGCGATGTCAGTGCTGAAGCTGAAGCTGATTCCTTCTGCTGTTTCCTCGACATCGGTGATGCAGAAGTAAGCGCGGGTGCCGTCACTGTAGAATGGATAATCGTTGTCATCGATATGCCCGAAGCTTTTGCGGCGGGTATCCGTTCCGAGAGTGGCTCGCTTTATGAGACCCGCGCTTGTGCCGGCGTTGCTGTTGGGACGGAACACATACAATTCGAAATCTTTTCCAAGATTGCCTGTTTGCGTGACAAGCGGATTTACGCGATACACAAGCATTCCCCCCGCAGGCAGCGAGGAGTCCCACATGTCGCTTCGGTCGCGGTATTCAACCATAAAATACTCCGCGCGTGTTCTGTCGGGTCTTATGATGAACGCCACATCATCAGGCGTTTCAGAGGATAGCGGACGCAATGTGTATATGCCGTTCTGCGAAATCTCCTTTATGTCGGTTCGGGGAAGCCACCCGCCGAAAGGAGTGCCATATTGCATGCGCATGTATGCTGTCAATCCCTGGGGAACGCTCTGGTTGTCGCTCATGAGATCCCATACGTTTACCGGTTCAAGTGTGGAATTGGCATTCCCCTTGGTGGTATAAAGGTCGTAAGCCCCGAGTGTATGAGTCATCTCGTGACAGAGCACACCTGTATTTATTTTCTGGGGAACCATCGATTTGTAGCCGTTGGCACCGTCGAACACCTTGAGATAGTTGCCCACTTTCACACCGCCGAGATAAGCTGTCGCACCCCGGTTGTTGGACGGCCACAGCATCCTTGACGCGCTTATGTCGCTGTCGCCGCATATTATCATGACAATATTGTCTACTTCCCCGTCTCCGTTTGCATCGAAGACGATCTTGTCATTTTCATCAATAACCCCGTCGCCATTGAAATCATATGAAGCTAACTTCTCATCCAGAAACAGGCACATATCCTTCACGAGAGTCTTGATCCTTAAGTCGAGCATCAGATCAAGATCCGTATATCCATCCGGATTGGAATTTCCTTTAGGCAAAAAATACCCTACTGGATGAGAATCCACATATTCGAACGGAAGGATAGTGGATTCCCAGTCCATAGAGCCGTAACTCATATCGGAGAAGAAGTTGCGCACTGAGTTCGCGCCCTCCTCCGTAGAGTTAAACATATTGTCGTAATAATCGAAATCGTGTTCCCAAGCCTTGTCCGCTTCATCGGCAAACTTCACAAAACAGACAATGTTCGCCATCTTGTAAGACTCTGCAAAAACAGACATCGATGTTAAAACGACAACCAGTGTAGTGATAAACAATCTAATCATAAGCCACACTCATGACTGAACTGAACCCCCAATGTAGTGATAAACAATCTAATCATAAGCCACACTCATGACTGAACTGAACCACCAATGTTGGACATGGTTTATATCAGTTCATTATAGTATTTATTTTATGATCACCTTCTCCACCTTGGAGCCTTGACGACGGATGTAAAGACCCGGCTCATCACCACTCACCTTCACACCCTGCATGTTGAAAAACTCAACAGGAGCGTTGGAATCTTCCATGCCGATTTCTCCGACACTTGCACCTCCTGCGGGATATTCGGTCTGTGTGTATGTAAAAAGCCTGATACCTTGTACCAAAAGTGGATATTTGCTA
>NZ_CAJMXD010000475.1:0-1992 GCF_905219685.1 Barnesiella sp. CU968 | reverse complement strand
GTCGCAATGTGGAAATTGCTCCTTTCTCAACTCGCTGAAATCCNTCAAAAATCCATCATTATGCCAACCTAAGTTAAAAGTAAACACACTCTAAGAAACATGTCATCCACAAAATTACAAAAAAATTATTAAATTTGCATTTCAAACGAAAATAAGATGGAAATTATAAAACCTGAAATAGAGGGATTGCTGATATTGCGTCCCAGAATCTTTACGGATGCCCGCGGATATTTCTTTGAAAGTTATAGCAAAAAATGTTTTGACGAGGCTGTCGGATATCCGGTTGAATTCGTTCAGGACAATCAGTCTAAATCAAGCTATGGTGTTGTTAGGGGTCTTCATTTCCAACGTCCTCCGTTCGCACAGGCTAAACTCGTTAGATGTATAAAGGGAAAAGTGCTTGATGTGGCTGTCGACCTGCGCCGGGATTCACCTACATTTGGTCAGCATGTAGCTGTTGAGCTTTCGGAAGAGAACAATGTGCAGTTCTTTATTCCGCGAGGTTTCGCGCATGGGTTCTCAGTGCTCAGCGAGGAGGCTGTATTCCAATACAAATGCGATAATTATTATGCTCCTCATGCCGATGGAGGAATCTCACTGAATGACGAGACACTTGGCATCGACTGGAAAATAGCACCTGCTGATATGATTCTGTCAGAAAAGGATTCCGCTCATCCCATGTTGAGTGAGATAATATCACCATTCTGATTGTTATAATATTAGACATATATAAAAACAAGATAAAAATGAAGAACATTCTTATTACCGGCGGCGCCGGGTTCATCGGTTCGCACGTAGTGCGTCTTTTCGTGAACAAATATCCTGATTATAAGATTGTGAACCTTGACAAACTCACATATGCGGGGAATCTCGCCAATCTCAAGGATATCGAGGACAAACCGAATTATAAATTCATAAAGGGGGATATCTCAGATCTGGAAGAGATGAGGAGGATAATCCGTGACAACGGAATCACCGGTATCATCCACCTTGCGGCGGAGAGCCATGTGGACAGGTCCATAAAAGATCCGTTCACTTTCGCACGGACCAATGTGATGGGTACGCTCGCACTTCTCCAGGCGGCAAAAGAATATTGGGAATCCTTGCCGGAAAGATATGAAGGGAAGCTTTTTTATCATATCTCGACGGATGAGGTATATGGCGCTCTGGAACTCACAAATCCGGAAGGCATCGAATCGCCGTTCAGCACAACAGCCTCTTCCGAGCATCATCATGCCTACGGCACAGATTTCTTCCTTGAGACGACAAAGTATAATCCACATTCTCCATATTCGGCATCAAAGGCTTCGAGCGACCATTTCGTTCGTGCGTATCACGACACATACGGGATGCCGACACTTGTTACCAACTGTTCCAACAATTACGGTCCGTATCAGTTCCCCGAAAAGCTTATTCCTCTTTTCATAAATAATATACGCCACCGCAAGCCATTGCCGGTGTATGGAAAAGGGGAGAACGTGCGCGACTGGCTGTTTGTCGAGGATCACGCACGAGCCATCGATCTTATATATCACAAAGGGAAAGTGGCTGAGACATATAACATCGGAGGTTTCAACGAATGGAAGAATATAGACATAATAAAGGTTGTGATAAAGACTGTAGATCGTCTTCTCGGCAACCCGGAAGGATATAGCGACGAACTGATCACTTATGTCACTGACCGTCTGGGTCACGACATGCGTTATGCTATCGATTCCCGCAAGCTTCAGAAAGAACTTGGGTGGGAACCATCCCTGCAGTTTGAAGAGGGCATCGAGAAAACAGTCAAATGGTATCTCGACAATCAGGAGTGGATGGATAATATCACTTCAGGCGATTATGAGAGATATTATGAGGATATGTACAGCAAACGCTGATTGTCAGTGCGCGTAATGCCACGTTATTGCAGATAATCGAGGATGTGTCATAATAGCCCGTCTGGGTCGTTGGCTGAATGATTCGGCTTCGGTCATTGACGAAAGTCAACTCCCT
>NZ_CAJMXD010000474.1:0-2000 GCF_905219685.1 Barnesiella sp. CU968 | reverse complement strand
GTAACCAACATGAATACAGAGTTTAACAATTTCGCATTAACAGATTTTAAGAGACGCCAGTGAGATATTATCAATCAGATTATCTATCTGGTCGGCATCCAATCGCTCAATGGCTCGCTTTACGTATTTCTTAATTGCGAGTTCAGCAACATCATCAAGTTTTATCATTCCGGCAAGCTGTCTGCTGATACCTTCTTTTTTCGTAGTAGCTGACTTGTCTACATATTGGTTACGGATAAAATCAGTCAGACTTTGATTGTTCTTACGAACAGCATCTCCTGAATCAGCTACATCAATCGTAATACCATCTGGACGAACGATGGTGAAATCAATGTCGGCATCTTTGGTTGACAAATCGAATCCTTCCGACAACATGGATTTTTCCAAAGGAATCCATTCGTCATCAGTAAAGACAGAAGGTGCTGATTTATTATAGAATATCGGCATATTCATTTCAGATGCCACTTCTCTGAATTTTTCATTAATCGGATAATACATTTCCTGAGGAGTTATAGATGCAAGTGGGTCAATATCCCCCCTGCCGCTTTGCTGTTCAATAATTTGGATATATTCTTCACTCACTTGCATGGCTTGATGCTGAAGCTGTTGAATATCATTGGCTTCATTCTCGTCTGTAAGTTCTTTTTTGAACTCTTCAACATCGTTTATGTCGAGTTCAAGTTCTACATCAACCTCGTTTTCAGTCTCCTCACTCTCCGGTTGAACATGGAACAAAGGTTTGGATGCCGGTACAGGTTGCAAGGATGGAATCTCTATTGGCTCAGGCGTGAGATCGCGGAAATCCTTACGGCTGAAACCGACTTTCTGCAATGAGCGTATGATACCGTCAATAGTATTGCGGAAATCACTGCTTGAGGTGAATACGTATGATAGATTCAACAGGCTTATCCCATGTTGAGCAGTATAAGGCTGACGGAGGATACGACCCAGAATCTGCTCCACATCAACTATGCTGGTCTTGTTGGCAAGCGTCGCAAGAATATAAGCAAACGGACAGTCCCAACCTTCTTTAAGCGCGTTGACAGTAATGATATATCGCACCTCACAGTCGCGGCTCATCAGGTCAATGCCCTTGAGCTCATCCTTATTGGCAGTCTTTATCTTGATTTGATTTTCGGGAATACCTACGTCAATCAACTGTCGTTTAATCTTATCGAACGTTACGTTGTCCTCATCCGTTTTTGGCTGAGCCTGAAAGAGTACAATCGTACGGATATACCTTCCGCCGTTAGCCTCATTTTCTTTTGCCAGTTTTTCAAGACTGTTACGCATTCTGACAGCCGCACTGATCACGTCACGCGGAGAGTTACGGTTCTCCACGATTACCGGCAGTTTCACCATGTTCTCCTTCTTCAACTGCATAGCATCCACAAACGACACGATGTTACTTTTACCACGGGGAGTGGCAGTCAATTCGAGGATGAAGCGCGGATTGAGGTTTGCCAGCATCTCATCACGAAGATTTGTGCGGAAGTTATGGCTTTCGTCCACAATCACGACCGGATTCTGCTGGGCTATAACCTGAATCAGTGCAGTGGGGTCTGTTCCTGCGATCAGCTTTTCCGGATGTGGAAAATGCTTTGACTGCTCAAAGAAGTTTTCATTCTCCCGGTATGCCTTAGGCTTGTTCTGCTCAGATGACACATCTTTTTTCGCCTTGACGGTCTCCACAAACGACTGTGCACTCAGTACGAGAATCACGAGTTCAGACTGTAATTGTTCGGGCTTCAGTCCCTTGCCCTGTAAAGCGGCTTCCTTGTCGACCACAGTAACCTTGTGATTGAAGAGTGAGTCAATGGCATGACGGTAAGGATGTGCCGGATTCTGTAGCTTTTCGAGAGTCTGTGTCAGGATAGTATCGCTGGGCACAAACCACGCCACAACTTTAGGGAAATCACCAATCCACTAGTGTCTCTTAAAAAGTGTTAATCAAATTCGAGGTCAAGAGTTGGATGGCAATTTGCTATTTGTGCTGGCTC
>NZ_CAJMXD010000473.1:0-2001 GCF_905219685.1 Barnesiella sp. CU968 | reverse complement strand
CACATATCCTTAATTACTTATCAAGTGATGCAAACATAAATGTCATCGCCACATTAGAAGATTCGTTCAATTCTACCCCGTGGCAGCAAACCTTTGAGTTCAACAGTAAAGACAGCGGAGACAATGACGGCGGTAAAACTCCCGGCATCATCAGCCCTGTCAATCCCGGAACTATAACACCGATTGCCCGATGAAAAAACTATTGATATTCCTCATGGCGTTAGTGACCCTCGCGGTCACTACGCCAGCCTTTGCCGCAAAACGGTCAATAATGGAACTGCCACTTTTTGAACGGGCAGTCCTGATAATCAAGAAATTTGAGACGATCCATAAGCCGAGTCACTGGCCTTATGTAGGCTACGGTCATCAAGTCCAGCGGGGAGAACCCTACCGCCGAGGCTGTCAGCTAACCGAAGCGCAAGCCGACGCATTGCTCCGAAAAGACCTCCGTAAGTTCTGCGCCCTCTACTCCCAATACGGCAAGGACTCAGTTCTCCTCGGCGCACTCGCCTACAACTGCGGACCCGGTGTAGTCAACAAGTCCACCGTCCTGAAAAAGTTGAAACGTGGCGACCGCAACATCTTCAAGTCCTACACCTCCCACTGTCGCTACAAAGGAAAGTGGCACAAAGGATTATACACTCGTCGCCTTACAGAAATACTTACTTTATACACTCCGTAGTTTATTGAAAGCATTCCGTTCTATAGCGGGATGCTTTCACTGTTTTAATACGATTAAATTGTCCATTTTAGTCCAACTTCGGATTCCTCCATGATTTAACTGAATTATCTCTTTCCCATCTCGAAAAAAATTAGTAATTTTGCCATTGGCTTAGTGCTACTTACCTTTTTGGTGGGGAGCCTTAGCCATGACATATTAAAGGCGTTTCCAACGCTTTGCCCTTGGCATATAGAAATCTGACAGTTTCTTGTCTGTTTTATAAAATGGACATATCGAAGTCAAGTGCGAGGCAACACAGAACGCCCATGAGTATGAGTACCATACTCCAGTTTTTCATATCCATTAGATGTGAAGATTTGGTGTATCTATCCATACAGCGTGGGTATCTGATGTTGTTCGTTCAACTTCGATGGGCAATGTCAGAGCCTCTATATGTGGGACGAGCAGCGAAGACTCTCACGCTTTTTGTTAAACAACTTCCTGCTAAAGAGAGTTATGCGGGATTAAATAAACGACTGGTAGCCATGACCAAACTCAGTGACAAGGCATTTGCTATAATGGCAGTTTGCCCTGAAGCAAAGAAATATTATGGCGTAACGGTGGATGAGATACGCCGTGGAGCCTATAAATTTGTCTGGGCTTTCCCTATTGATAGGGATAAAGCTCAGAGAGAAGGTTATGACTCTCAGTATGTCCATGGGAGTATTGAACTTGATGTAGAATACCCCGGATGTCCCTATTGCAAAAGTAGCCAGTTTCTATTTTGTTCATGTGGTGCCGTAATGTGCTGGCATGGACAGCGTGTTGTAAAATGTCCCAAGTGCGGGCAATCTGGAGAAGTTACAGCCGCTTCTTCATTTGATCTTCATGGAGGAGGGTTCTAAATGATACTTCTAATACCGTGCGTATATCCAATAANTTGGCTTTTGGTAGCAATTTTAATGCTATTAAAATGGATTTTTATTGATGGATGGTTTATATGGGCAACTCTTGCCGGGATATGGTTAATCTGGTATATTTTCAAAGGTATTCGATTCGGCTTTGTATTTATAAATGATAATAATAAAAAGAAGGAATTGAAAACTTCATTTTATTCCTCTTTATCTCAGCAATATGAATTATCCGCTTACAACGAATCGTTAAATCTTAATCAGAATATATCAAACATTCTTACTGAATATTTTGAACGGCTCGTATATGATAAAAGTGTCATTCCAAGATTTGAGAAGATTATTAAGGAATTTTTTAGTAGATGACAAAAATTAAATTTATGCTGTTAAACACTTAATTTTCAGTCGATTAAATTTGCAAAAGTCCCT
>NZ_CAJMXD010000472.1:0-2009 GCF_905219685.1 Barnesiella sp. CU968 | reverse complement strand
CACTATGATGACTTAAAGAATTTCAAGAAACGCATTTAGCTTTAATTCGTGTTAAAAGTAAACACACTCTTAAAAGCTTCTTGACTATGGAGAAGATACAGGTAGAAAAACTGAGCCTCCTTGAACTCCGGGAGGTGGCTATGCTTGCAACTGAAATCAATACCCGCATTCTGCCGCATATGGCGGAAGACGAACTGTCGCGTTTCACCGCTGTCTTGCGCGATGGCATGCTACGTAGCAGCAGAGCCCACTCGTCAAGAGGAATACCTCTTGCAATCCTTGCGCTTAAAACTGCTTGCGCTTTTGCAGACATGGTCGATCCGGATCACAACATCATAATCGCAATACTACTTTATCCGCTCTATCACGAAGGATTACTGCCAATCGATTCTATAAGAAAAGAATGGGGCGAGGACATTGCAGGGTTGCTTGAGGGAATTGCAAGTGTCTCTAAATTCAGCAACCGCAATTCGGCTCATAACCAGGAAAATTTCAGGGGGCTTATGCTTGCGCTGGCTCATGACATCAGGGTCATCATCATCATGATTGTGGAAAACCTGATGCTGATGCGTTCCATAAATCATCATCCCGATGAGGACTGGGTGCGCAATGTGGCGTTTGAGGCAAACTGTCTTTACGCCCAGCTTGCACACAGGCTCGGTCTTTACAAAATAAAGGGTGAACTTGAAGATCTTTCTCTCAAATATACAAACCGGGATATCTACACACAGATCGCCAGGAAACTGAACGAGACGAAACGCTCTCGAGACCAGTATATCAGTGAGTTCATAGCCCCTGTCAAGGCACGCCTGGAAGATGCAGGACTTACTTTCACGATCAAAGGACGCACCAAATCCATATCATCGATCTGGAACAAGATGAAAAAGCAGAAGGTCGATCTCCCGGGAATCTACGACCTTTTTGCAATACGTGTGATTATCGACACTCCGCGAGAACGGGAAAAGCAGGATTGCTGGCTGGCGTATTCCATTCTTGCCGATATGTATACGGCGAATCCTGCCAGAATGAAAGACTGGATAACTCTGCCGAAAAGCAACGGGTATGAAAGTCTTCATGCCACAGTCATGGGTCCGGGACAGAAATGGGTCGAGGTGCAGTTCCGCACGGAAAGAATGGATCTCGTGGCTGAAAAGGGTCTTGCCGCCCACTGGCGTTACAAAGGGGGAAAAGGCGACAGCTCCGACAAATGGATGAACAATATACGCGACATCCTTGAGACTGCAGAAGCGGGACCGATGCAGCTCATGAAAAACATAAAGGCTGATGCTTTCGGACAGGAAGTTTTCGCATTCACTCCCAAGGGTGATCTTTTCAGAATGTCAGCCGGAGCGACTGTGCTTGACTTCGCTTTCCACATACACACAAACGTCGGAGCCCACTGCACCGGAGCTGTTGTGAACGGGGCGCACAAAAAACTGAACTACAAAGTGCAGAACGGAGACACGGTTGAAATCCTTACATCCGCCAACCAGACGCCGCGCCACGAATGGCTGAACATTGTAACATCATCGAAAGCCCGCAATAAAATAAAACAGAGTCTCAACGAGGAGAAACAGCGTCTTGCCGACATAGGTAAGGAAGCTCTGTCAAGACGTGCGAAAAACCGCAAGATAGAGATTGAAGAGGCAGAGCTGATGAGAATGATAAAGAAGCGGGGATATAAGTCTGCCATCGAATTCTTTGCCGATATGGGAGAGAATAAAATAGACGCGGGACGTTTCCTTAACACATATATCGATTTCACAACGCGCCAGATAGAGACGGAACATGTGTCTGCCGAAGAATTCCAGCTGATCACTCCGAAAGAGGATACGCCCAGGAATGATGTGCTTGTGATCGGAGAAAAAAATATCAACGGTCTGAATTATAAATTTGCAAGATGCTGCAATCCGATTTATGGTGACGATGTGTTCGGGTTCATTTCATCCGACGGATCGGTAAAAATACATAAAAACGACTGCCCCAACGCCAGCCATATCCAGGAGCGT
>NZ_CAJMXD010000471.1:0-2013 GCF_905219685.1 Barnesiella sp. CU968 | reverse complement strand
GGAGCCAGCACAAATAGCAAATTGCCATCCAACTCTTGACCTCGAATTTGATTAACACTTTTTAAGAGACACTAGTGATCATACTGTAGTTTGAATTTGAATACTTGCATATGACAATTATATAACAACATCGGCATTGGTTTGTATTCAACGTATTTTATTATTTGAATCAGAATAAATGGAGCGAGACATGTTCAGACTCGCTCCATTCCATAGTGTCGTTTTCTCTTTCACTATAGGGGTGAAAGATGCAGATTGTAATATAGTTTATTCACCCGCAAGATTAACTGCGTAGTAATATTTCTTGCCTGTTGGATATATACCGGTAATAAACATTACTTTGTCATCGTCGTCACCCTTCATTATCTGATTGTAAATTCTTTCCACATCATCTGATGAGTTGACGGCATTGCCGTTGATATCTGTGATAATGAATCCTTCTTTAATTCCGGCATCTTTCACACATCCGCTCTTCACACCAGTAACCTTCACTCCGTTACTTATTCCAAGATGCTGTTTGGTGTTGCTGCCGATTTTCATGAATGCGCATCCAAGTTCCGAGAAGTCGCCTTTCTTGGTGATGTTGGTGCTTCCTTGAACATTTCTCAATGTCGCGCTCTTTGTAACTGTTGAATTGTCACGAACGTATGTTACGTTAATCTGGTCTCCGGGACGGAATTTGTTGAGTTGCTCCACAAGTTCCGCGTGGTTGTGCACAGGGACTTTGTTGATTGCAGTGATGACATCATCTTCTTTCAATCCGAGTTCCTTGGCTGTGCTACGATCCATTACAGACGCTATGAGAAGACCGGATTTAGTGGCAGTGATGTTTTTCTCTTTTGCAATTTTTGCGTCAAGTTCGATTACCTGGCATCCAAGAACGGCGCGCTGCACAGTTCCATACTGACGAAGGTCTGTCATGACTTTTTTCACGATAGTTGTCGGTATCGCGAATGAGAATCCCGAGTAGCTGCCTGTGTTGCTGTAGATAGCCGAGTTAATACCGATCAGTTCGCCTTTGAGGTTTACAAGGGCACCTCCTGAGTTCCCAGGATTGAGTGCGGCATCGGTCTGAATGAAAGATTCGATGTTAAGACCTCCCTGTTTTCCGTTTTGCCCCAGACTGCGTGCCTTGGCACTAATGATACCGGCTGTGACTGTTGAATTGAAACCAAATGGATTTCCGACTGCAAGCACCCATTCTCCGACTTTTACAGACTCACTGTTGCCGAATGTTATAGGAGACAGATCTTTGGCATCAATCTTAATCAGGGCGAGATCCGATGCTTCGTCTGTGCCGATAATTTTTGCCTCATAAGTAGAATTGTCATTCATCAGGACTTCGAGTTTGTCGGCATCTGCAATCACATGGTTGTTTGTGACAATGTATCCGTCTTCAGAAATAATCACACCAGAACCGAGCCCATTCTGCACAGGTTCACTTTTCTTTTGTTGTCTGGGTTGTCTCTGCTGGGGTTGCTGAGGCTGTCCGAAGAAGAAATCAAACATGCCGAACGGATCGTATCCCCCTTCGCCTTGATTTCCGTATGAATTCCTTGTACGGGTAGTATAGCTTTTAATGCACACCACTGCATTGACTGTTTTTTCTGCCGCTACAGTGAAGTCAGTCTCGAAGGATGGCGTCGAAGATGTAAGAATGAAATTCGACTCCTTTCCATTAGCTCCGATGTATTCCTTGGCATGAGCGCCAAAGAGGAGACCGGTCAGTAATGCGACCGATGCGATAATGGTCATTTTCTTCATATACTTAAATTTAATCATTAGTTCGAATGTGGAACCTGTTATTCGTAATTTCGTCTACAAATTAAATGCAAAAGTCTGTCCAATATTACATTTGTCACACCTAAATAATGCAAAATATTCTAAAATTCCTTAAACGCCTCGCTATTTATAATGTAATAAGATGCAGATATTCAGGTAGTGTTTCACTGAGTGTGTCTGAGGCGAGTTCACTCAAGCCTGTAGACCTCAGATGACGNTGCAAATTTAATT
>NZ_CAJMXD010000470.1:0-2014 GCF_905219685.1 Barnesiella sp. CU968 | reverse complement strand
CCATGATTCTTTTTGTTGACAAAGATACAACTCTCTTTCGGAGTTCGTCAATACGCTATCGCGGATGGTTGTACGCACAAAACATTTTAGCAAATAATTGTAGAAGACCAGGTCTATATAATAGTCACCCGCATCGGTCACAATGTGTTGCTGCCGTTCGACGAAAGCATATCCTTTGCCAAGTTCCATTAGGAACTGCTGTAGATGTGTGATGAGCGCGCTTTCAAGGTCACTTTCTGTGTACGATGCATCCTTGGCGATACCAAGGAATTCAGTAACCATAGGTGATTTGATATATTGTTCGGGCGCAGTAACTATATTATCCTTTGCTGTCAATCGCTCCATTTCCTCTGAAACAGCTGATTTGTCGGGTGAAGCAAGCAAACGGTGATAGTATTGCGAACCCACATTTCTCTCAAGAGTCTTTACAGACCACATCTGCTGTGCAGCTTCATCCATATACCATAATCTGGCTTTCTCATTTTTCTCGCCCAAAACAGCCTGTATATGCGACCACGTGAGATTTTGCAGACGCGTCTGCAAAATCTTTCTGTCAGGAAAATATAAGTACAGCAGCCTATAATAAGCAAGAGAACGCTGACTATAGCCTTTACCGAGATCAAATGTCAATTGTGCAGAAAGCTCCTTTAAGAGATTGGTCCCATATTCAGCCCTAATCTCGCCGTTTTGCTCTTCTTCTACAATGCGTTTTCCTATCTCCCAACGCTCATCTATAATCGTCGCATTGAGCTGAATGGCTGCTTTGCCACGGTAACGCCGGGTGATTTCCCTGATATCAGCGACAAGTTTAGATAATTCCACTTTCTTTTCCATATTGTCACAAAACATGAGTGGTTATCTTCTTTTCGTCAGAGTAGGATTCGATGATTTGGTCGAAGTTGTCGAGCACATTGTCGTTGGCAGCGGAAGCGTCACGAATGACAAGGTGTGTCGGGAGTAACTTCGCCATTTCCTCGATGGTTGTTTCGTTAACGTCAGTGTCGAAACAAGCGAGCAGATAATCATCATCGACAGAGAAAACTTCCTTGCCTGCAACTTCCTTACGCTCAATCTTGGCAGAGAGTTCGATGCCAAGGTCGAGCATAACTTGGAAAAGCAGGTCTTCACCGGAGCGGTCAGCCTTGATGTTATCCACAAGGCTGTCGAGCAGCGACGGCTCAAACTTATCGGGAGTATAGAACACGTCCTCCATATTCGACGAGTCAAGTTTGAGGACACGGAAGCCGGTGTCTAAGCCGTCTGCGGCTTGACCCGCTTCTTCCTTGACTTTCTTTCCGGCACGACGTATGCGCTCCTTGCCAATCTCACAGATTGTGTTGTATCCTGCCTTACGCGCCTCGCTCTTTTCGTCAGTAACTTCGGGGAGCTGCACCATAATGAACTTGCGGTGTCCTCCGTCTTCGGCATTGAGCTTCATAACGGCGTGTGCGGTTGTCGCACTACCGCTGAAGAAGTCGAGAATAAGCGCATCCTGATCATTGCAAATCTTACAGAAGAATGAAATAAGAGATGAAGGCTTAGGGAAAGAGAAAATTTTACCATTAAAAAGATTGGTAATTTCTCTTGTGCCGTCTAAAGACATACCAACCGACTCAGGTAAAAGTGTTGAAACAGCAATTTTACCAAAATTCTCACCAGCCTTTGCCTCGTCATCTTCTTTCCAGTATCTAAGAACTGGCTTCGATATTCGCATAAACGGATAATCACCAGGGAAAACTATCCGATTTTGTGCTATATAATCTTCGATTGTATCGACAGTAATACGCCATGTGGCATTAGGATTAGCCGGATATTTTTCGCCTGTCTTGGGATTTACAATAGTGAAGAAGCTATTTGGTCTTTCACTTGCAGTGGTTTGTTTAGTCAAGTCATGAACTCGCCAAGGGCGACCCGGGAAGTCCTCAGTCTCGAAATATTTTCACTGGCGTCTCTTAAAATCTGTTAATGCGAAATTGTTAAACTCTGTATTCATGTTGGTTACGCGATTTTCTGG
>NZ_CAJMXD010000469.1:0-2016 GCF_905219685.1 Barnesiella sp. CU968 | reverse complement strand
ATCCAAAGCCTTGAGGAGCTTGAGCATGGTGACAAATGACAAATCAGTAATCCTCCCCGATTCGAATTTATAAATCGTCGGGACACTGATTGCCGTTAATTCCGACACTTGCCTTTGAGTCAAATTAAGGCGCATGCGGTAATCCTTAAAACGGGCACCCAAGGTACGAATAGCCTCAACAGGCGATACATTCTCCATCATAACCATAATCAGAGTTATTATTAATCCCTAAATACCGCTTTAAATATAATTATACTTATATTTAAGTAACGCATCAAAATTACCAAATATTTCTTAAATATGCAAATTAATTAACCCAATTATATACTTGAATGTACCAAATAGTCCTACATTTTAAGCTGCTATACATATTTCATAATCAAACCCTCCAATCTGCTTAAGTTCAATCTCGCCATCATAACACAGATTACATAAGCAATGGTACACTTCATCAATCATATACCATTCACTTAATTGGTTACGCATTGTCTTTAGGTTAATTCTGCAATTATTGCAACAATACTGTTTGACAAATGACAACACATCTTGTTTGATTTTATGATTTTCAATCATAGCGCTCTTATTTTAAGATAATTCAAAGAGGCTGGAAATTTCTATGAATTATCGCGGTTCTAAACAAAGATAAACAAAATATCTTTGATATGCAAATCAAACAAACACGAGGCTGAGTCGTAAAACTACAACTCAGCCTCAATTTGTCTATGCTATGGCAAGTCATAACGGCTTGCCATTTTTGTTTACCAAACAAAGTACATATCCTCTGTATCTGAATAATCTGAGTCTGTATACTTTGTTGTCAACTTGGTAGGGAGCCCTTTATCATTTATGCTCCAAGTATAATCTTCAAAAAATGACTCTCCATCAAAATATCCTTCTTTCTTAGCAGGCAGTGATACTGTAGACTTACCAAGCAATCCCGCATAATAAGAATACTGCATATCATCATCCTCAATTCCAAACATAGTTAATATCATTACTCCTCCATTATTTTTTATCGGAGTGCTACCATAGGATATTTTCATTGTGCCGCCATCAGCAGGAGTCATATTCACGCCAATGATATTCCCTTTTTCATAGGTATATTCAACTGTTCCGTTACCTTCGCAAGTTTGCACTTTTATCTTTTTCAACTGATTGTCTGAATTGTATTCAAACCAGTACTCATCTACATCACCGTCATCATAGACGCGTTTCCAGTATTTTGAATATCCTAAATCATTCAGAGTAACGTATATTACAAGATCTCCCTCCTCATCGCTAACGTTCATGATAACATCTGCCTCATTAGCACGGCTCATGCAGGGATACTCAAACGTAACTTTTACTGATCCATCAGTCAGAGCAGACACAAGACCATCACTATTCACAGTTAGGTTCATTCCGCCAACTTTCTGTGGGATACCATTTGCGAACACTGTAGCAGGGTTTACAGTTCCGTTACCCACCACCCCGCTATCGGGTTCATCTTCTTCATTGCTGCATGACGTAAAATTCAGGCAACAGGTAATGCCGATTGTCAACACTACCAAAAACTTTAAGAATTTCATGCCTTTAACATGTTTTTTTTGGCGTCCACCAGTCTCAAAAGGACATTATAAATGCAAAGAGGCGCAAGACTGTTATCAAATTCCGTCAATGGGTTCTGGACTACCTCTGCACTGAAAATGAAAACAACTCACGCCTTGGCCGTATATTGACACATCAGTGCATATATGCAGACCAAAGGGAGCAGTCTATCATTATTCCTCAGTGCAGTTGAATTGTCCAGATTCATTGACAAGGAATAAGCTAAACGCTTCCTATTACTATGTACGTCCTACTCAAAGGACACTGCAAAGGTAGTAATAATTTTCTGATAAACCACTATTCGTAAGCTGTTTTCTTCTTTGTTGTCTTAATATTCTAACTTAATTAAATCATAGGGTGTTCAGTTCTATGTTCCAAAATTAACTCACATTATTGAGTGTCCTGGAACGCAGAACCACCCGATTCGGA
>NZ_CAJMXD010000468.1:0-2026 GCF_905219685.1 Barnesiella sp. CU968 | reverse complement strand
ACCGCTGACGGAACAGCGGGTTAAATCAATATTCAACTCTTTGAATATCATTGTTTAACAATCAATCATGTGACTTTTCAGGTCACACCCAAGTGCGGTTCAAGTTCATCATTATGGTGTATGCCGACTCATAGGCGTCGGCAATATCCGTCATGAACGCCGGGTGTATGGGGTTGCACCTGTGGGAGTGTTCCGGGTCGTCAAAGTTGATGACATAGAAAGATGGTGGCTTTTTACCGTAGCCCTTCTGGTTGTTCAGCATATGGTTGTATGCTATAAGCGTCAGGTCGGGCTGCTTGTAATCGTAGATGTAAAGCCCAAAGCCCTTTTCAATCTGCTGCTTGATGAAATTGTTGACGATGGCATACGACTTGCCCGAACCGGGAGTGCCGAGTACGATTGTCGCCCTGAATGGATTGACTACGTTTATCCATCCGCTGTGACATCGCTTCTTGTAATAGAACTTCGTGGGCAGATTGACGGAGTAGTCATTGTTCATCAGTTTTGTTTCCTGCATGAAGCTCTCGTTTTCGTCATTGAAACGGTCGTCCATCATATTGTTCTTCAAAAGCCGGCTCATATACACTCCGCCGACAAGCATCAGGACATAACCTATCACAGTGGTCAGAATGTACGGGAACACCCAGCCAATAGACGGCATCCACCAGTTGAGGAAGAACAAGGCGGCTCCCGCACTGAGGAAAATCCAGATATGGATCCATTGAACTTTCTCGTTCTTCACGCCTTTCGTACCCACGCATGAAAGTCCGAGGAACAGCAAAGTCCACCATTTTGAAATCCACGGGTTATGGAACAGTTTGCCCGCATCGTCGAGGTTGCGGAGTATCTTCATTGTTTCGGTATGGAACTGCCAGCCCGATACCATCTGCTGACAGAACCAATAGATGTTTGCGACCACGAGTATTATGCTCAAAGCACGGAGCAAGTCCATGATTTTAGCCAATGCCCGGAGGTCATCTTCCTGTTGACTCATAAATCAAAATTTGTTTGGAGATTAGTAATTATAATTTTGGTCCGCGACGTTTTTTCTTCTTGCGCCGCTGCATGGCACGGTAGAACGCTTCCTCCTCGGCATCAAAGCCGGGGCCGACATGGAACAAGTCAAGTTCGGGCAATGAGGGAATATCGTCATAGTCGTTGTTGCGACCACTCTGCTTATTCTGCT
The DNA here is from genome assembly GCF_905219685.1 of Barnesiella sp. CU968. NCBI lineage: Bacteria > Pseudomonadati > Bacteroidota > Bacteroidia > Bacteroidales > Barnesiellaceae > Barnesiella > Barnesiella sp. CU968. Next base: position 840 of record NZ_CAJMXD010000468.1, on the reverse strand, counting down.
GACTTGCGGACTGGGCAGTGTCATCTGATGCTTGCCCGTCATTGCGTGCATCCGTATCTCTATCGGGTGCGGTAATATCCGACATATTCTGCACAGGCTTCTGTTCCGGATTGTCGAACCACCTTTGCAGGGCGTTTGCGGAGAACTCCTTGCCGATGCGGGAACCGTTGAGAACCGTCATAGTATTGTGGTCTATGAACGTCGCTCCATAAATCCGTCCGTCCTCAGTGTAGCGGAGAACAAGGTCGATATTCCTCTCCTTCAGTCCTGCGATGAAATCATCTTTGCCGGAGGCGGAAGCCATAGCCTCGGCAACCATTCTCTTGGTCGGCTTGATGTCAATCTTGTCTTTTGCACGTTCAAACCGGTTGTCAATGGCAGTGCGGCTGGCGAACTTGCCGAGGCGTGAAGCCTTGAATGGAGTGGCGATTGTGTTGCCGTTGTCATCAGTGGCAAAATAGACAAGTCCGTGATATTCGCGTCCGTTGACTCTGCCGTCAGTCTGCTCACACCTCACATTATATAGTCCGAGTATGGCATTATATTCTCCCATGCTCTGGAATTTCCAACGCATACCCACCATTTTGACCGTATTGGCGACCTGTCGCTTTATGTCGCCGTTAGGATCAATCTTTTTTATAGGCATATCCGCTGTGATTTTCTGACGCTCCGCCGGTTTCAGTCCATACTTCTTTTCAAGCTCACGGCATATATCCTTGCTCTTGTAAAAGTTGTTGCGGTCGGATATGCAGGTGCCGTCAGGTCTTACTCTCAGAGCCACGATATGGATATGGTGGCGGTCTATGTCCTCGTGTTTGAATACAAGATAAGGCATATCGC
>NZ_CAJMXD010000467.1:0-2034 GCF_905219685.1 Barnesiella sp. CU968 | reverse complement strand
GTAGAAGGAGGGAAGGGAGTTGTCTCCGTCGCTCCGAAGAAGATCCGTAAGGCAGAAGGAGCTGCCGCGCCGAAGCTTGTCACCGGCACAATGATGACGAAGGATCTTAATTACAATTCCGTGATGTATAGTTCCAGAATCACAATTGAGTCTACGGAGACAGAAGGAGAGTATGCGCTTACTAATGTATATTGCCTTAATGGCACTATCAACATGAAGATTAATCTTCAGACCGGAGAGGTGCTTATTCCTCAGCAGAAAATCTATAATCATAATCCCTATGGAGAAGTGAGTATGGTTCCCCTTTTGATAAAAGATGGGAAGTTCTTGACTGTAGAGGGCGATCTTAAGGGTACGCTTCTTGGGGACGGCACAATAGAACTTGGCACATGGGGTGTCATGGTGACTCAGATGGAAGAAGTTGACGGTGTTCTGCAGAAGTCAAAGAATTGGGGACGTCTTTTCAATGTATTCCCAAGCAGCGAATGGAAGGTCCCCAACACGGAGGTGTCGTGCTATAACATCTCGCAGAACAAGCTCATGATGTATGAGATGTATATCGAGCAGACGCAACCTAATGAAGCGGTGTTTTATGGATTCGGTAATATAAATTCAAATGATGTTCTGACATCGAGACTGACGGTAGACAAAAGGATACTTATTTCTCCTCAGTTAATGTATAACAATGCGTTATATGGAGAGTTCCTGAATTATCCGGCAAATTTTGAGCTTGATGTTAACACTCAGAAATGGAAAACATCCGTTGATTCAAAAGGCAATATGGTTATCAAGGACGATGGTAACGGTGAACTCAGCATTGGCGGATGGGTTATTTCTGCTCGTTCAAATCCCACTCAGACAATAGGATATGCCTATAATGATGTGTCTATTCAGACAACTGTCAAAATGGAATATCCGGCACCCTTGGCCCTTGATATGAAAGGAGAAGGTACTGAAACTTCTCCTTACGTGATTGAGAGTTTCGATAACATAAAGGCGATTGCTCAGGCTTCGGAGACCGGAACATCATTCGAGGGTGTGCATTTCGCACTCGGTAGTGATCTGGATCTGTCCGGAATGTCACCTACTGCATATTCACCCATTGGCTCGGTGTCTACTCCCTTCAATGGCAAACTGAATGGACAAGGACATAAAATATCTAATTTCATTGCCGATGGAAAGGGATTCTGCGATACCGGTTTCTTCGGGGTTATTGGAGAAAACGGTTCGGTAAACAATATTGTGTTTGAGAATCCCCGCCTTACTTCTACAGGCAATTATATCGGTGTTGTTGCCGGAACAAGTTCTGGAGAAGTGAGTGATATCATTGTTCAGAAAGGTGTAGTTGATTGCAATGGCGCGATAGGCGGCGGAATCGTAGGTAACGTCACCGGTGGTATTGTCAAGAACTCTTCATTTAATGGAAATGTAACTTCGACAGGAAGTGTAGGTGGAATAGCCGGTCATGTATTAAAGGGCGGCATTTCATCATGTGAGGTACGTGCGAATATCACCATTGATGGAATGAAATCATCTTCTTACAGAATGGCAGGAGGAATAGCAGGACAGGTATTATATGGTAATGTCGCAGAATGTTACGTATCAGGAGTTGTATCAGATGCCGTAGGTTATGCCTATGTAGGAGGTGTTGTTGCTTATCTTTCAGAATCAAGTCTTGTGGATTCATTCAATGCAGCTGCCATTTCTGCAAAAAGGGTGTCATTTGGCAGTATAGGTTCCGGAAGTGACGATGATACGCAGACAGGAGGCATAGTTGGTAATATAAGAGCCTCGGAGATGTCGAATTGTTATAATTCGGGTACAATACTCAAGACAGACAAAAGTGAATGTGTCGGAGGCATAGTTGGCTACATAGGTGTGAGCTATGTCTTTACATCTGGGAAACCGTTGCCGGAAATGACGAATGTGAGTCATATAAGGAACTGTTATAACTCAGTGTCTAGTCCGGAAAAGTGTTGACCGTCAGATTCAACATTTTTTAGTAAAATNTGTGAAGAAAACAAAAAATTCTGG
>NZ_CAJMXD010000466.1:0-2036 GCF_905219685.1 Barnesiella sp. CU968 | reverse complement strand
GCCAGCACAAATAGCAAATTGCCATCCAACTCTTGACCTCGAATTTGATTAACACTTTTTAAGAGACACTAGTGTTTTATTTATACTCTAACCACTCACGACAACCTCGCAACAATCACTTTTATATTTACATCTTTAATGTGGTTGTTACGTGGTTGTGAATGGTTGGAGCTTTCTATGTGTGTTGGCTTGACGCATAAAGAAATCGGAATTTATATTTAAAATCAATAAAAAACCGAACAATTGATTATACAATAATCAATCATTTGAATTTAATATTAGGCTTATATAGATTTTGAGGCTTGCCCACATCACCTGTCATAGCCTTTTTTAATCCATCCGGATAAAGAAAGGCTATGTATTTATTTTTATTCGCAGATGATGAGTTGATGATTCTTATTTTTAATCTATCTCTTCTTGAGTAAATTGATCTTATTTCAGTATTAAATATAAGAGCAATAGTAGTATTTTCAAAACCAAGTATGGAATATAAAAACAACCGATAATCAATCTCTTTTAGATCATTAAAATCATATTTAAAAGAATCATATATATTATCATAATGATGATTCACCAATCTTTCCAATTCCTGTATCAATTCATTATTTACTGACAAAGAATCTATGAAGTTCATCATCATTTTTGCGATTTGCTTTTTCCCTTTTTCTTCATTCTCAGTTTCATATAATGCCTGACACATCTCATTTAAGCCTACAAATTGGGACGCAAGAAGGGACTGAACCGATTTTGCAAGTTTAGAATTATTTTGGTCTGTTGAATGAATTTTATTGTTTAGATCTTTTGCAGCGGCATTTAGATCTCTAATTTTTATCTTCTGCTTTTGGAATTTATTTAGTATAATAAGGATTATAATGCAGAATATTAAGATAATGACTGTAATTATAAATATAACCTGCAATTTGGTCTTGGCTTTAATCAATTTTGCTAATTCCTGTTCAGTTTCATGATAATTCAGAAGCGCAACAGAGAGTTTAGAATCCAAATGTTTTTTAAAATCATCATCAGATTTGTCAAATAGATTTTTAAGCAATGAATATGCCTCATTTTCATTATTTAATTCTTCACTCAATTCATATCTTACATAATGAGAAAGCAAATTCTCATCTTCTCCGATTGAATCGATAAGTTGTTTCCCTTTGTTTATCTCACCCTTCCTGAGATAGGCAAGAGCAAGATATGCCATATTCTCTGTATTCTTTCCTGACGGAATGACATTATCTTTTAAGACATTTATTGCTTGTTTAAAATTATCTTCCCGGATATAAGCATTTCCCAATAATAAATTAATTTCATAGTTCAACCAATTATCATTATCTCTATGTATCTTATTGACAGTCATAATACAGGAATCGCTAAAATCTACGTTATTATATGCCGTAGCTAAATCCAATAACGCATAATCAATGTAACGTCTTTTTCCAGTCTTTTCCAAACAAGCTAAAGCAATTTTTGAAAAAGCGAGTGATTCATAACCATCATAATTCTTTATAAATATGTCTGCTATTTTGGATGCAGCCATTCCTTGCCAGTAATAGTCTTTGGTCTCTTCGCCAAGGTCGTAAGCTTTAAGAAGCGATTTTATTGCATTATCATAATTGCCTGCATTTATATTGACGAGACCATGATAATACTCACTTTTCATCAGATGATATTTATCTGATGAGTCTTCATAATAGTTTTTAGCGATGGAAATCAAGGAATCGTTGGTGACATCAACTAAAGTTTTGTCTAAAGCCTGCGACTTTATCAAAGCGTATAACGCTTTTGATTCATTATCCTTATATTCTTCCGGGTTTATCGAATCAAGCAAGGTCAACACTTTTTCAGGAACGGAATCATTTAATTCCTCTATTGATAGAAGATATTTCGTATCTGTAGATTGAGATTGGCAAGATGACAGGATTAATGCACTAAATCCCAATATTAACATTATATGAATTACACTAGTGTCTCTTAAAAAGTGTTAATCAAATTCGAGGTCAAGAGTTGGATGGCAATTTGCTATTTGTGCTGGC
>NZ_CAJMXD010000465.1:0-2036 GCF_905219685.1 Barnesiella sp. CU968 | reverse complement strand
CAATGTGGTAGTACATTCCGGTGACTTCTGTATGGTTGGCACAGAACAGGAGGCCCTTGATTTCCTCAACTGGTTTTGTGACTTGCCATACAGACATAAAATCTTTATATGTGGCAACCATGACGATTGCCTCTATGGAGCCAACATTGACGGACTACCAGACAACGTGCATCAACTCTCCAACTCAGGAATTGAGATTTATGGCGTCAAGTTTTATGGTGTTCCGATGTTTCTGGAAGATTGCATAACCGAACGTCAGAGCCGAAACTATGCTAAAATTCCCAGTAATACTGACGTTTTGATAACTCATTCTCCGGCATACGGCATACTTGACTTTGATGATAATATCAACTATGGATCTGAAGAGATATTGATGAAGTTATCCGACCTTCATCTTAAAGCCCATCTCTTCGGTCATATCCACGCCCAACACGGAATCTTGGAACAAAACGGCATCACATTCTCCAATGGAGCAATTATGAACATAAATTACTCAAATCTGTCAGTTCCTAACTTGATTCAAATATAAGTGGATGCTTTAATTAGCATACCGCATTAAAGGTTAACAAAATACGTTTTATAAATCAATCCGAGTTCATTAAACTTATCAAAAAAGAGTACCGGTAGTATGTTGCTATTGAATTTAGTTAGTGCATTCTTATCGTTATCTACATTTGCCTACCAATTTTGATGCTACGGTTTGGTGGTACAATGGTATGAACGGAGAACGGATAGGAGATACTTAATCTACGCCTGTATCTGCCAATAAAAACCGTATATGTTTCCCAAATCAAGTTTGACTGCGATTGGAGGTTGGATTTATATTTCTGCCAATGGGAAGGCGAGTATCTTTATGAGTTTGCAAGTTTTAGCGATAGCAGATTTAACGGAGAGTATCTATTTATGCCGGACGATGGAAAAGGTATGTTTTTGGGGGCAGACAACACATTATATATCCTTTCCTATGACTACGAAAAAATTGGAGAATGTTATTTGAAAGTACAATTAAAATAAAGGATTAAGCGCAAATACATTTTAACGAACGAGCGACTGGCGAAATGAGCGGTCGTTGAGGGCGTTGGCGACGATGCCGCAGCAGGAGCGGCCGAGATTGTCGGCAAAGAACTCTTTCAGATTCATCACGGAGGCGTAGTATTTGGTGGCGGTCTGAAGAATTAAAGCATTGAATTTGCATACTTCAAAACAAACGAATAGCCATCTATTTCCTCATCTCCAATCCATTTAGACATTCCGCAACGTTTATTACTTTTTTGAGCTTCTTGAATAAGCTCTACAACTTTGTGCTCTTTATGATTATGCAGTAGGGCTATAAGATAAGTTAATGAAACATCACCTCGCATATTCGTAGCCTGGGGCATATATCGGTCTGCCGATGGATTTTGAGAAATGAAATTTGCTATTTCTTCCTCGATTTTATTAAAAACCGATGTCCAAATCTTCTCAAAGTCTTGCTCTTCATAATTTTTCCAATTCTCCACAAATGTCGGGTATTCTCCTATAAGTTCACCAGACAAAGCAAACGCTCCATTTCCGCGTAAACTTAATGGTTTTTTATTTTCTGGCATTTGGAAAATATCCCACCACAAATCATCTGCATAGAAAGGCTTAACTTTCAAATCCACGCTTGTATCAACAAGATGGAGTATATAGAAAAAGTAGCCGTTGACTATTTTATAGCTAACGTACCCACTTTTCTTATAGCCGAAATGATTCCCAACTATCTTGCGATAGCTGTTAATACCTTTTTCAAATTCTTTTTTTGTCATGACGCAAAATTACTCAAAATCGTGCAGATATACAATGTAAAGCCCACCGATTGCTCGGTAAGGCGCGAGATTTTGCCATCGCCGCCGGCGGCAAGTACTTTACTTGAGATGATGCGTCTTGCTCCGTCATCAACAAATTCGCAACCATGGAGAGCATTCGTTTCGGGCAACTTGGTGCACTTTTATTATAAACCTAAAAGTTCGGTCTCTGTGCTTGACTGCGGCATCGGCATGTGTCATTTTTATGAG
>NZ_CAJMXD010000464.1:0-2051 GCF_905219685.1 Barnesiella sp. CU968 | reverse complement strand
AGAAGAAAGAGACACTCAACATAATCAAATTTTTTCGCAAGATAGAATCCCGTATTCTTGGCTCCTTCTTACGCTTCCTGAAATTAACTTCAGGCAGAAAAGCGAGATTATGTGTGGCTGCCGTCACAGCTATCATAACACTTATTCTTACAATAATATGCGACCGTATCCCTCATTCTTTTGGAAATGAGGAACTGACCATGAAGAAACTGCAGCTTGCTTCGATGCTTGCAAGCGGCAAGACAAAACCGATCCCCTCTGACATCCTCCCTGTCAACATCAGCTTTGACCGGCAGCTAACACCCGTCAATGATGAATATGGCATTCCTTGCGGTGTGATTGATGTGGCAGACCGCCGTAAGCTTCTTGACTTCCTTTACCGCATAAAGGATGCGGATTACGCTGCTATCGCTATTGACATATTCTTCGACAGTGGAATGCCGGCAGAGGGAGACACGGCTCTTTTCAAATGCATCAACGAGATGAAACGCCTGACAGTTCCAGTGCATTCTGATGGAACCATTTCTCCTCTCATAGATAAAAAACTGCATTCCAATGGAGATTATGCCGTCAATCTAATCTCCAACAATTTTTCAAAATATAATTTCGCCGGTGCTGACGGAATTCCATCCATGGCGCAGACCATCTTCAATGACACCCATAATGTAATGGATTATAAGCCGGGAATCTTCGACAACACTACCATGATTCTCCCCTTGCCTGTATTGCTGGAAAATTCTTACACCGAAGAGGGCGACAAGGTGTGGTATAATCTTGGCTCGGATATTCTTGATGTATCTACAGATGAAGAGCTACGAAACCTTGTGAAAGGGAAAAAAATCATAATAGGTGACTATTGCATGAACGATATCCACGACAGCTATGTCGGTTACATATCCGGACCGGCAATTGTCATCAATGCACTCACGGCTCTTGAAGAGGGGAAAGCTGAAATAAATATATGGTCTATATTGTTGACTTTCACAGTATATCTTGTTATTGCCTGGTTCCTTATAATGAATCTGACTCTTTGGAAAGTAATCAGATGGAATCCCAGTCCGATCATGAATTTCATATTGAGCTTCATTGGTGTCGGAGCAATCCTCTTCCTTCTGCAGCTGGCGCATTTCATAATTTTCTCTGAATTTCATGACACTCTCTTGGCAACGACGTTTTTATCTTTATATTCCATTTATTGTCAAAAACTTAACGAACATTACACTTTATGACCAGAATTCTGTTTTTAATAGTGGGCATATTCATAAGTTTATCGACATATGCAGACTATCGCATAGTTTTCCTTAACACACCCACAATAAAGATCAACGGGAAATCACTTAAGGTCAACGATGTCTTCCATCCATCCGCCTCTGTGGAATGGACATCGCCCAAACAGGCAATGAAAATCGTTGACACAGCCAGCGGAGAGCAACGGCTGCTCATAGCATCCCAATATCAGAAATCCAAAGCTAAAAACATACAGAGCTACATCAGCGGAGTCAGACACCTGTCATCAAGGGGGATAGGCGCATCCAACATTGTGGCATTACGCGCCACGCTCTCCGATCATTTCTTTTTTACCGACTCTTTGAAAATTGAGACCGATTTCCCTACCGACAATCACCGGTTCTTCTATATTTCCTACACCTACAACGGCAAGGAAATCAATAAAATGATTCCCAACAGCAACGGCTCCTTCACCATATCTCAGGACATATTCACGATCGACGGCAAACCTATCCCTCCTTTTGATACGACACTGTCGGTATTCTATATCGACAAGACCACCGGCAAAGTGACCCTCATCACCGAAGATATGGCAATAACACTCATCCCTGACCATCTCGAATGATCTGTCTTCGGATTCAATCCAACCTTCGGGCATCGGGAACTCCGCATCAAGACTGCACCAGGGAGAAACTCACGGCGGCTGACTCCGCATGAAAGGTCTTATGCAAATATTTTCAGAATCTTAGAGCTTGTCTAAATTTTATTGATTAAAAATTTTATGGCAGCGAAATCAATCATTTCTTCCGCTGATTCATTTGATA
>NZ_CAJMXD010000463.1:0-2054 GCF_905219685.1 Barnesiella sp. CU968 | reverse complement strand
TCCCCATCGTCCATTTCACTCTCGAGAACGATGTGATAAACATCTATCATATCGGAGGCAAGCTTAACGAACTTGAAAGGCGATTCATGGAGGAGCGGCTTCATTCTCCCTACAAACGCTTTCACATTTCCGCGACAGGAGAAGACATGCTCCCTCCTGATATTTCCAAGACCATCATATTTTACGGCATGCAGCCCACATATCTTGCCGAAGCAATACACGAGCGTGTTTCAGGGCTTCCGGGATGCAGACACCAGTGCTATCATGACATCTACGGGCAGGAAATCGCCCTGGTCGACGCATTCGCGCCAGATGCCACAAAAGCGAATGCCGTGCTGCGCATGAAAGAGAAGACCGGAGCCGACCGGGTCGTGGCATTCGGCGACAACCTCAACGACATTCCGATGCTGCAGGCGGCAGATGTGGCGGTTGCGGTTGAAAACGCCTTGCCTGAGGTTAAAGAGATCGCGGACATCGTAATAGGTCCGAACACAGACGATGCCGTCGCGGAATTCATATCCGGCGACCGATGAGCCCGAACAGATCCACCCACCTATGAAGCATATAGACAGACGCACAGGGAAAATGCTCGGAATCGCGGCTTCGGCGATTGCAGTGATTCTTTTCCTGCTTGTGAGCAATAATCTGATCAAAGAACTCGAGAATCAGGAACGCGACCGCATGAACATATGGGCACAGGCAACGGAACGCCTTGCCAAGGCAAACATCGATTCGGACTTTGAGTTTCTGCTTGGCATAATCTCTCAGAACAACTCCATCCCCGTGCTGATATGCGACAAGGATTTCAACATATCCGAATTCCGGAACTTCTCCCTTCCTGACAAAGCCGACGAGGACAAATCACTCTTCAACGAGCTTTCTCCGAAAAACAAAGAATATCTACAGAAAAGATTGCGCAAAGCCCGTGGAGACACCCCTCTTGAAGAAATGGCGTCAAAAAACCGACATTTCATAGAAGTGGAGCTTTTCGGAGGTGAAAACCAGTATATTTACTACGAAGACTCCAGGCTGCTCCGTAGTCTGAGCATTTATCCGTATATCCAGATGGTTGTGATGATTATCCTCGCCCTGATCATCTATCTTGCCATGGTATATACAAAGCGGGCGGAGCAAAACAGAGTATGGGTAGGACTATCAAAAGAGACCGCCCACCAACTCGGCACCCCCATTTCCTCTCTCATTGCCTGGACCGAATATCTTCAGGCGAGCGGTGTCGAGGCAGAGATTACAGACGAGATAGACAAGGATGTGAAACGCCTTTCTGTCATTGCCGACAGATTTTCAAAAATAGGCTCCCAACCTGAGATTCAGCTTGATTATCTGAACGAAGTGGTGTCGAAATCGCTCGACTATATGAAGAGCCGCGTATCCGGAAGAGTGGACATCCGCATACATCTCTCTGTTGATGACCACGGGGTGCAGCTGTCTCGCCCGCTGATAGAATGGGTGATGGAGAATCTGACAAAAAATGCTGTTGACGCCATGCAAGGGGAAGGCAGACTCGACATAACCACGGGGACCGAAAAAAATATCGTGTGGATAGAAGTCAGAGATACCGGCAAAGGGATTGCCAGAAAGAATTTCAAGACAATATTCAATCCCGGATACACCACAAAAAAACGAGGCTGGGGACTGGGGCTCACACTTGCCAAAAGGATTGTGGAGGAATATCACGGAGGCAGGATATACGTGAAGGAATCGGAAATAGGCAAAGGCACGACATTCCGAATCGAGTTCCCGGCAGCATGACGGAATACACCCCTCCCGCACACTTCTTTCGATCATCAGGCAGTGCGGTGTCATTTTCCTGCATTCCTATTTTGTTAAAGGTGAAGATTTTTATTAATTTTGCAGTCATAACCAATCTGATCAGAATTTTTAATTTATGGATATATCATATAAATGGCTCAGACGCTATATCGATTTCGATTTGAGCCCGCGTGAGCTTGCCGCCACCCTCACATCTCTCGGACTTGAGTGCGACACAGTGGAGGAAGTGGAAAGCATCCGCGGAGGTTTGCGCGGCGTGGTAA
>NZ_CAJMXD010000462.1:0-2062 GCF_905219685.1 Barnesiella sp. CU968 | reverse complement strand
GCCTGACCCTGTATGCCACCCATAGGCTGATGAATCATAACTCGTGAATGAGGAAGTGCGTAGCGTTTCCCATGTTCTCCAGCAACAAGCAGAACAGCAGCCATTGAAGCCGCCATACCGGTGCAGATAGTCGAGACATCAGAACTGATATACTGCATGGTGTCATAAATGCCAAGACCGGCATATACGGATCCTCCGGGGGAGTTGATGTAAAGTGCAATATCTTTTTCCGGATCTACAGAATCAAGATATAGAAGCTGTGCCTGTATTATATTTGCGCTCTGATCTGAAACCTGAGTTCCGAGAAAAATTATACGATCCATCATCAGACGGGAAAAAACGTCCATCTGGGTCACATTAAGCTGACGCTCTTCAAGAATGTAAGGATTCATATAATCTGATGTCGGAACCATAACACCCCCGGCTGTCTTCTCCATATGGCGGGCATATGAATCAAGCGTGTTTGAACTCATGCCGAGATGATTAACCGCATAGTTTCTAAAATCGTTTTTCATATCTTTCACTAAATTTCCGGTTCTCGCAAGCATAGAGATATGCATGCATTCTCCATTAACCTGCGGAACTCAAATAAACAATATATATCTGCATGGGAGACTCCCATGCAGATATATAAACAAATTCTATGCCAATAATATTATGCGTTGCGGAAAAGATCGTTGAATGCTTCCACATCAACTTCTTTTTCATCCACTGTGACAGACGCACGGATACCGTTGTATAGCTTCATGTCTACAGTCTGGTTGTAAACCTGATTGCGTGCTTTCTCATCCTTGAGAATATCTGAAGCATAACGGTCAAGAGTCTCTGCCGGAACGTTAGGCATGCCATACTGTGCGAATTGGCTCTGAGCCATCATGCGCGCTGTATTCTTGAGATCCTCCTCGTCAACCTTGATGTCAAGCTGAGAAGCGATAGCCTCTTTCTCAAGTTCCCACTCAAGTTCAGGACGCAGACGTGTATACTCCTCGTCAATATTCTCATTGTTGAGCGCCTCGTTCTGGCTTTTCAGGAATTCTTTGAGAACCTCATCCGGAAGCTGAAGCTCACCGATAGCTGCGGATATTGTGTTGCGCGCATCGATTGTGAAACGATAATTGGAATCATTTGCAAGACCTGCTACAAGCATTTCCTTGAGTGCTGCGCGATATTCCTCTTCATTATGAACCTTGTCAGCTCCGAACACCATGTCAAAGAACTCCTGATTGTGCTCAGCCGGCTTGAGAACGATGATCTCCTTGATATCAAGGTTGAAATCGCCCTTATGGTTCTCAACCTCGCTCTTCTCGATATTGAGCATGGAAGACATCTCTGTAGCGTTGGAATCGCATGTAGCCGCAGGATTGAATCTTACAATATCTCCGACCTTCTTGCCCATGAAGAGCTCGCGCTGATCCTCGCTCTTGAAATACTGGGGAGAGACGATACCATTCTCTACAACCACACCACCCTCTTTGGGTTCTCCGTTTTCATCAAGCTCGCTAATCACGCCTTTCACAAGAGCAGTGGCGTCTACTGTGTCGCCGGGTTCCTGTTTGCCGAAACGGCGGGAGAACATCTGATCCTGGTTATCAATCATTTCATCCGACACTTTGATAGTGTAGTAAGGCACATGAAGATCCTTGTTTACATGAGTGTCAAACTCAGGAGCGATACCTACTTTGAATTTCAAAGTGAAATCAGCGGCATTGATGTTGAAATCATCGTTCTGCTGCGGAACGGGATTGCCCAGTACATGGAGCTTGTTTTCCTTTATATAATCGAACACCGCATTGCCGACTTCCTGATTGATGATATCATATTTTACGGCTGCGCCATATTTTTTCTGTATAAGTCCTGAGGGAACGTGACCGGGACGAAAACCCGGTTCCGCATGTTTCTTGCCGATCTCTTTGAGCTGTTTCTTGACTTTGTCGGCATAATCCTTTTCTTCGAGAGTGACGGTAATCTCGCCGTTCACCTCGTCGATCTTGGCATAATCTATTTTCATTTCCTAAATATGTTATTAAATTCTATTCTATTATTTGTTTCGAGATGCAAAATT
>NZ_CAJMXD010000461.1:0-2074 GCF_905219685.1 Barnesiella sp. CU968 | reverse complement strand
GGGATGTTGTAGATAAGCACGTCCGGATTGAGCTGATGGTTCTCAAGTACGTTGCCCTGCATGTCGACGCTTGTCACCTGCGGAATGCCGAAATAGAGACTCGGGTCAATCTGTGTCTCCCACCATACGGCGGTCATCGTGCCGGGGATAGGAGCGCCTACCACATCGCCGATTCCAAGAGTCTGGTAGACGAACGGTGTGCCGTGCGCGTCGCTGTAATTGCTTTCGTTCACAAGCATCACCGAGGGTTTTGTCCATTGCGAGAACGGTTCGGAACCGATATATTTTCCGCGAGGCATGAATCTCACATATTCCTTGCCGCCAAGAAGCAGCGCGATGTCATTGTGGAGCCAGCCGCCGCCGTTGAAGCGGGTGTCGACGATTACCGCATCGCAATTGCGGTATTTGCCGAAAAGCTGGTCGTAGACGGTCTGATAGCTGCTGCCGTCCATCCCTTCTACATGCACGTAACCGATCTTGCCTCCGGAGAGGGAATCGACTACAGCCTGATTGTGTTCAACCCAGCGTTTGTAAAGATGGTCGGAAAGATACCATTTCTGCATAGGCTTGATTTCTGCGAAATCCGTCTTGCCGTCGGCACGTCTTATTTCCAGACGGGTCTTCTTGCCCGCTTTCCCTTCGAGAAGCGGATAGTAGTCTTTTCCTGCCTCGATTTTTTTGCCGTCAACCGACATGATGATATCACCCGGTTTTACATTAACTTTCCTGGCGGCAAGAGGACCACGGGGAAGCACTTCCGTAACCTTTAGTCCATCGCCCTCGTATGCCGGGTCGAAGAATGCTCCGAGTTCGGCTGTCTGGAGAGAGGCGCCGCCTGCGCTGTGTCCCGAGCCGGTGTGCGATGCGTTGAGCTCTCCGAGGATTTCGCTCATGAGAATGGAGAAGTCCTCGTTGTTGTTGATATAGGGGAGGAACTGGCGGTAGTGCTCGCCATATCCTGTCCAGTCGATGCCGTGAATGTTTTTGTCGTAGAATTTGTCGTTCACCTGACGCACCATATGGTCGAAAATGTATTCACGCTCAAGCGAAGGCTTGCGGTCGTAGGGAGCCTCGAACTCGATGTTTTCCGTTGACCCCTTGGCAAGGTCTATCTTTTTGAGACCGCTGCCGGTGATAAGGAAGATGTTCTCACCCTTTGCGTCAGTCTCGATTCCGCCGCTGACACCCTTTATAAGCACTTTGGTGTCGCCCTTCTTGAGGTCACGCTCCATGAGGTTATAGCCTCCTTCGGTGGCGCGTGCCACGTAATAGAATTTGGTGCCTTTGGGGTTCATGAAGTAATCACCAACGAATGCCGAACTGCCGGTAAGACGTGCCATGCGGTGCTTGCGGTTGGCAAGGTCGAAAGTGAGATCTTTGCTCTTGTCATCTTTCTTGTCGTCTTTCTTACCTTTTTTCTTATCCTTCTTGTTGCCTTCCTTGGCTTTCTCCTCTTTCTCTTTTTTCTCTTTCTCTGCCTTCTCCATCAGAGCGATTTCCTCTTCGGTGGCATTGAAATTGTCCCAAGCCTCGCCATCGAGCGCCATCATGAGAATGTCGCCCTGATTACCCCATGAGCCCTGGCTCTTCATGCCGTATTTGCCGGTGTGGTAGGTTATTGCCTTGCCACCGAGCACCCATTTCGCGTTGCCGTCTGAATAGCCGCTTTCCGTGAGGTCTATCACCTCCGTGCCGTCAGCTTTTACAAGGGCGATGTCGGTATTGTTCCATCCGCCGATGCCGATATAGTCGGCAAGAAGCCATTTGCTGTCGGGACTCCATGAGAAAGAGACATCCCCGTCGGTATATGAATAATTGTATTTGCCGTCGAGCGCGGTGTTCACTTTTTTTGTCTTGGGGTCTATCACGCGTATCTCGGTACGGTTCTCAAGGAAGGCGATCTTGCTTCCGTCCGGGCTGAAAACCGGCTGCTGTGCCGCTGTGGCGCATTTGTAGAGCGGTTCCTCCACAATCTCGGTTGCGTAGGCGAACTGTTTCTCGTCGGGATTCTTGATAGTTGCGGTGAAAAGCTGCCAATAGCCGTCACGGTCAGAGTCATATACAAGTGTGCGGC
>NZ_CAJMXD010000460.1:0-2081 GCF_905219685.1 Barnesiella sp. CU968 | reverse complement strand
GCGCAAAGGTATGAATCCTCAGTACAGCTTCGGAGGAGGTCAGGGTAAGTATTATGTTCCTGCAAGAGTGTTCTCCTTCCAGTTGAACGTGAAATTCTAATTTTAACAAAGAATAGATTATGAACAAAATAATTAAAAGATTATTAGCATCGACACTGGCAGTTGGTATGACAGCCTGCTCAAGCGATTATCTGGAGCAGCCGCCGATTGACCTTGTCAGTGATGACGCAATCGGAAACAGTGTGGAAGGCGCGCGTGCCGCTTTATATGGCATATGCGAGTCTATGTTCATCAGTTATGGTGCTGATTATACGGAACGTTTCGGTAATGGAGAGGCATATTTCCAGACATTCTATGGCGATGCCCCCAGTCCCGATGCCGCTTTCACATTCCTGTATGGTTCCCAGAAGGAATTTCAGGCTTGGGCGTGGATGACTCGCGACACGGGTAATTTCAGCCGTTATGCATGGATGTATGGTTATAATATCATCAATCAGGCAAATGTGTTGCTCGCAGCAATAGACGGCGTGCCCGGAGACCCTGCGGAAGTCAAATTCATCAAGGCGCAGGCTCTTACCATGCGTGCTCACGGATATATTCGTCTGATGCAGGTTTACGGTCCTCGTTACGAAGACCGTGATAACGGCAATGCGCTTTGCCTGGTATTGCGCACAACACCGGGGTCAGACCCCGCGCCTCTTGTGACATACAACGAGGTAATGGCACAGATATACAAGGATTTCGAGGATGCAATCGCATTGTATAATGAAAGTGGTAAGTCCCGTACAAAGGGTTTCGAGCCTGACATCAATGTTGCCAAAGGACTCTATTCAAGAATACTCCTCATGAATCACGACTGGGCTAAAGCGGAGCAGATGGCACGTGAGGCAAGAGAAGGATATCCTATTATGTCGGCAGCTGATTACATTGCGGGTTTCGGTACAGCAAACAGTGAATGGCTTTGGTATAACGACTACAACAAAACCTATAACGGTTACAACTCATGGGGAGCAAGCTATTCATGCAACGGAGCATATGCTACGGCTTATGACTGGGCAGGTGGCGGTGCGATCAGTTGGAAATTGTATAAAGAAATTTTCAACAGAAATCAGGGTGACGTACGATGCGAGCTTTACTGGACACCAGATAAAGCCAATCTGCATGTTGACTATGGTTTCGAAGAAAAGGATTTCTGGGATTCCGGCGTTGTTTATCCGGAGCGAATGAATATGTTCCTTGTAGATCCTTACATGACAGCTTCAATTGCATTGTGGGCAATGGATATCACACCCGAAGGATATGACAAGACAAGCATGCTTCTTGACGGATACAGTATTCCCGATATTGTATCGGCTGTGACAGGCGGTGCGCTTGAGGCTCCGGATGCTGTCAATTGCCAGAATCCGCAATATGTTCAGACATTGGCATCTGTATTTGCCGGTGCATTGGGTGCTACAAGAGTTCAGTTTGGTCAACAGGCAAAATTCTGGAGTGATGCAGCAGCTATGGGCGATGCGCAGCATCCTTTCCTCCGCGCCGGAGAACTTATACTTACAGAGGCTGAAGCAGCTGCGGAACAGAATAAGGATGATGTGGCGCAGAACTGTCTGAATGAGCTGAACAGCAACCGAATGAGCAATTATACATGCAGCCTCACAGGAGATGCGCTCAAAGAGGAGATACGACTGTATCGCCGTATGGAACTTTGGGGTGAAGGTGACAGCTGGTTCTCGTTCAAGCGTTGGAATGTCACTGCAAAACGAGAAATCTGGAAAGAGAATGACCCGACTTCAAACAACTTCCTCCCGGCTTATGAAGGAACTTACGATCCCTCTTACAGTAACGGATGGAGATATGAAATTCCAAAATCCGAGAAAGATTATAACAATATAATCAATTCACAGCTTAATAAATAAGCTGACAAATTCAGTATGAGCAATCAAGGCAGCGGGTGAAAAACCCGCTGCCTTAATCTGTGTGTGAACACGTAACAACTTTATACAGTCTTAGAGATTGTCTAAAAATTAGTGCGAAATAATATTATTAGGCATAACAAACCCTCAATCAGAGTGTTGAAGGAG
>NZ_CAJMXD010000459.1:0-2084 GCF_905219685.1 Barnesiella sp. CU968 | reverse complement strand
GTCATGGGGTGTGTTACGCCGTATAAATACGCTCCTGGAGTATATTGATAAATGCCCGGACAAGGCTGCTGTAGAACAATATACCGGTGTTGCCAAGTTTTTTCGCGCCTATTTCTATTTTCAAAAAGTGCAGCGCTTTGGTGATGTGCCTTGGATTGACCGTCAGCTCGGTTCTGATGATCCTAAGCTTTATGCTCCTCGTGATTCTCGTGAGTTCATCATGACCAAGATGATAGAGGATATCAATTATGCCATTGAGCATTTGCCTACTAATAAAGAGGAGGCTTCAGCTCCGTATCGTGTTACTAAAGGGGCGGCTCTTGCACTTAAATCAAATTTCTGTCTTTTCGAAGGCACATTCCGTAAATATCATGGCATTGATATAGAAGGAAAGAGCTGGCAATACTATCTTGAACAGTGTGTGGAAGCTTCAGAAATGCTGATGAGTGGCAAATATGGTTCGTATAAGCTTTATAATACAGGCAAACCTGACGAGGACTATCTCAATCTTTTTAATGCGCAAGATGCTAATAAAGATGAATATATACTTGCAGTGAAATATGATCAGGTTCTTGGAATTAAGCATAATGCAAATGCGTTTACGCTTGTTTCGACACAAGGGCAGCCAGGTTATACCCGTAAGTTTATATGCTCATATCTGATGAAAGACGGCTCCCGTTTTACAGACCAACCCGGTTGGCAGACTATGCAGTTTGTGGATGAGATGAAAAATCGTGATCCGCGTTTGCAGCAGTCTGTTCGTGGATTGAATTATCACCGTAAAGGTGCTACCAAGATACTTGCTCCTGATTTAAAACTTACCAAAACAGGTTATCAGCCTATCAAATTTGTAACAGAGAGCAAGATGGGAAGCTATGATATGGATATGAATAACACAACGAGCTGTGACCTTCCGGAGTTCCGCTATGCTGAGACTCTGTTGAATCTTGCAGAGGCAAAGGCAGAACTTGGTACTCTTACTCAGCCGGATCTTACCAAAACTGTTAATGAGATCCGTAAGCGTGTCGGTATGCCGGGACTTGATATGGCAGCGGCAAATGCTAATCCTGATAGCTATCTCCTTTCAGAACAGACGGGTTACTACAATGTTACCGGAGCTAATGCGGGCGTAATTCTTGAGATTCGTCGTGAGCGTGCGATAGAGATGGTTCAAGAAGGTCGTCGTTGGTTTGATTTGATGCGTTGGAAGTGTGGTAAAATGATAGATCAGGATTTTACCGGTCAGTATATTCCCGGTCCTGGCAGTTATGACATGACAGGGGATGGCACTGCCGATATTATTCTGTACGCAGAAGGAACTTCCAAACCCCAAGCTCATAAGGGAGAAGCAGTTCTTCAGATTGGCAAGGATGTTATTTTGTCTGATGGCAATTCCGGATATATATATGGTATCAAGGATCAGGTGCGTCAAGGCTTCAACGAGGATCGTGACTATCTTTATCCGATTCCTTCCGATGATATTAGTCTTAACCCGAATCTCAAGCAGAATCCGGGGTGGAAATAAGTCATTAAATAATTCCATAATAGATAATTCAAGATGAAAAAATCAATAAATTATTTTTTTATAGCTCTCGTTGCTGCATTAGGATGTGTTTTCACATCCTGCAGCGACGATGAGACAAATCTTTCAAGAGCAGTTCTGGCGAGTGTGGACGTTCTTGAATTTGAGGTTTCACCTTCTGGACCTCAGATAATAACAATTACTTCTGATGCTGATTGGGTGGCTGAATATCCTGAATGGATAACTGTTTCTCCAGCTTCCGGTCATGCCGGTCAGACTGAAGTTGAGATTTCTGTAGCTAATAACATTCGCGAGAATCTTCCCGACAATCCACGCAGGGTTAACGTATTGTTCAAAGGACGCAACCTTGCCAGCAACGCAACTGTGATTGTGCGTCAGGCGGGTGATAAATTCCGTGACCCGATAGACTTTACAATCGAGTCTGCATTGGAGGCGGACGATGAAACTATAGTTAAGATTCCCGGCCTTACGGTTCTCACAATTACAGGGACTGGCTTCGTGGCTACTGACGGAAACGTCAATGTATATATCAAAGACATTC
>NZ_CAJMXD010000458.1:0-2097 GCF_905219685.1 Barnesiella sp. CU968 | reverse complement strand
ATATAATGTTATTAGTCCGATTTCACTTTCAATATCACAATATCAGCCATATTGTGCACTATATCATTGATAATCAATACTATAATTTCAAATGGGGGGGGGGTATTTCCCGAATTTTCACTTTTGCTTCTCAGTCTCTTGGCATAAACCGAAGGTGAAACGCCATATTCGTCTTTGAAGCAATTTCTGAAATATCNGATATCGTTGAAGCCGCTTTCATAGGCAGCATCTGAAACCGAAGCTCCCTCCGCAAGCATACCCACCACATGCTTCAACCGCAGTTTCCGTATAAACTCATTTCCAGACATTCCGGTAAGCCCTTTGATCTTGCGATACAATGTGGAATGACTCATATTGAGATTCTCCTGCATGAAGGTCATATCCAGATCCGGCGCCGTCAGATTATCCTCGACAAGCGCGGTGAATTTCTCCAGAAAAGCCTTGTCGAACTTGCCAAGCTTCATTTCCGGAAGAGTCGGTGATTCGGAAGAAATCCGGGGAGCAATATCCGTGTCCGATTTCACGATGGAGGATGATACAGTCAGCCTTTCGGCAAGCTGCCTCCGCATGGTGAGTATATTGTGGATGCGGCTGTTAAGCATCTTTGCGGAGAATGGTTTGGTGAGATAAGAGTCCGCCCCGCATTCGTAACCGCGCTCTTTGTCGTGCAAGGAATCCCTTGCGGTGAGCAGCACTACAGGAATATGGCTCGTGCTTATGTCTCCTTTTATTCTTGAAAGAAGTTCAAGACCGTCCATCACCGGCATCATAAGGTCTGTGATTATAATGTCGGGATTATTGCTGACTGCCGCATCATAACCCTCCTTGCCGTTTTCCGCCTCGATAACCCTGTATGTCTTTCCAAGCGCGCCTGCTATATACTCCCGGATGTCGGCATTGTCTTCGACCACGAGCACCAGCGCACGGGAATCCGCCAGAGGGAGCTCTCCTTCCGGAACGGCATTTGCGTCAGACTCACTTTCGGAGTCATTGTGGAGAGCATCCGGATATGTATTGTCTTCCACAAGCCTGAGTGTGAAGACTGTTCCCTTGCCGGGCATACTTTCAACCTCAAGTATCGCACCGTGAAGGTCCGAAAGCGATTTGACAAGTGCCAGACCAATTCCTGTTCCAGATGCCTGGTGCTTCCCTTTTGCCTGATAATACCTGTCGAAAATATGCGGCAGAGCTTCCGGCTCGATACCATATCCGGTATCCGCCACAGAGATGCAGGCATAACGGATACCGTTGTCCTCGACATGACGCAATGAAATCTCGATCTTCCCGTCGGGAGTGTATTTCATAGCGTTGCTGAGGAGATTGTTCATGATTGTAGATATGACCTCCGGATCAAAGTAGATGTCGTTTTCTTCCGCAGGCACATCCAGGACGTAGTCCACCTTTCCGTTGCGGTTAAGCTCCTTGTACCTCAAACCGATTTCCATGATATGTTCCGCAAGATTCCGCCGGCTGACACACAGCTTGCGGTTCTGCGTCTCCGTCTTGCGGAACTCAAGAATCTGGTTTATAAGATTGAGCAGACGCAATGTGCTGGCATGAATTATTCTGATTTTCTCCCTTACATTCTGCGGAGTCCCGTTATCCGTCACGAGGTCTTCGAGGGGTCCGAGAATCAGGGTGAGGGGCGTGCGCAGCTCGTGGGTGATATTCGTGTAGAATCTGAGACGTTCCTCGTTGAGCTCCTTCTCATCAGCACCCTTCTTCTTCTCGATTTCAAGTGCGGAGCGCCTGTTTACCTTTCTTTTATAATATTTGACCCATATCCAGATTCCGACAATAAAAATCATCAGATAAACAATCCGCGCCCACCATGTGTTCCACAACGGCGGATTAACTTTGATGCCCATCGACGCCATGTTCACATCGCTCCATTTCTCGTTGGGGAGACGCGCCCGCACCTTGAAAGTATAATTTCCCGGAGGAAGATTCCTGTAGTTGACATGATTCTCACGCATAGGCATGCTCCAGTCGGAATCGATGCCATCGAGCATCACGGCGTATTCTATAAGTGGAGACTGGGCATAATCAGCAACCGAGAATACAATCCGGATTGACGAGTCGTAATTTATTCCGACC
>NZ_CAJMXD010000457.1:0-2107 GCF_905219685.1 Barnesiella sp. CU968 | reverse complement strand
AATGTATTCTTACAATCGTAGGATTCTTCATCGTCTTCTTTGCGATGGTGATAGGAGCGTTCTCTATGCTCAATCCTGGTGCCGACAGTGCCACGTGGTCGCTCCTCCTTGCACATACGCTCAAGACGCTGATGGTTGCCGTTACGCTTATCGTAGTTGCAGTGCCCGAAGGTCTGCCAATGGCTGTAACACTCTCTTTGGCATACTCGATGAGCCGTATGCTCAAGACCAACAACCTTGTCCGCAAGATGCACGCCTGTGAGACAATGGGTGCCACCACTGTAATATGTACGGACAAGACCGGAACGCTGACACAGAACCAGATGCAGGTTTACAAAACCAATTTCTTCGGCGAGCCTTCCAACGAAGTGCTCTATGAAGGCATCGCTGTAAATTCGACCGCCCAGCTTGACCTCTCGGGAGAAAAGCCTCAGGTGCTCGGCAATCCTACAGAAGGTGCGCTGCTCCTCTGGCTAAAAGAGCGTGGCACAAATTATCTTGACCTCCGCAACGGTGCGACCCGCCTTGAAGAACTGCCTTTTACTACCGAACGTAAGTATATGGCAACCGTGGTAAAATCTGCAACTGGCAAAAACATTCTTTATGTCAAGGGTGCTCCAGAAATAGTATTCGGGATGTGCAAAAACACATGTGGTGTGACTAAGGCTGAAATTGACGCACAGCTGCTTGAATATCAGAATCAGGCAATGCGCACTCTCGGCTTTGCATATCAGGAACTTGGCGATAAGGACGCAACAATCGCTGACAGCAAAGTGGTTGCGGACAACCTGACGTTCCTTGGGATTGTTGCAATCTCTGACCCTGTCCGTATTGACGTACCCGACGCGGTCAGTGAGGTTATTGATGCCGGAATCAAAGTCAAGATTGTGACAGGTGACACTCCAGGAACTGCAAAAGAAATCGGTCGTCAAATTGGTCTTTGGAACGATGCGACAGATACTGACCGCAATATCATCACCGGTCCGGAATTTGCCGAACTTTCCGATAAGCAACTGAAGGAGCGTGTGGGCGAACTGAAAATCATTGCTCGTGCACGTCCCATGGATAAGAAACGACTCGTAGAGGCTCTCCAAGCCAACAACGAAGTTGTCGCTGTGACAGGTGACGGTACCAATGATGCTCCCGCACTCAAAACTGCCCATGTCGGTCTTTCTATGGGTGACGGCACATCTGTTGCCAAAGAAGCATCCGACATCACCATCATCGACAATTCGTTCTCTTCAATCGGTCGTGCCGTGATGTGGGGTCGCTCCCTCTACAAGAATATCCAACGTTTCCTCCTGTTCCAGCTCACAGTCAATGTAGCTGCCTGTTTCCTCGTGCTGTTCGGCTCGTTTATGGGAACAGAATCGCCTCTTACAGTCACACAGATGCTTTGGGTAAACCTCATCATGGATACCTTCGGAGCAATGGCACTTGCGTCGCTTCCTCCTTCGCAGAGAGTAATGGACGAAAAACCTCGTAAGCGTGAAGCCTCCATTCTTTCAAAACAGATGCTATGGGAACTTTTCAGTGTAGGTTTTATCTTCTTTGCCATCACCCTCGGATTCTACTGGCTATTCAACCATGCAAATGTCACCTCTATACCGCAAATGTTCCATACCACAATAGGAGCTGCAGCAGAAATGACACCATACGAAGCAACGCTCTTGTTCTCGATATTCGTTTGGACACACTTCTGGTATATGTTCAATGCCCGCAGCTTCGAGACTGGCGAAAGTGTGTTCAAACTCAAAATGAGCCAAGGCTTTTGGACTATTGTTGGTATTATCGTTATCGGTCAGCTGTTTATTACCGAGATTGCATACGAGTTCTTCAACGTAGAGCCGATGCTTCATACCCTTGACTGGAGTTTCAATCCCTCTGGCGCTCTCGACCTTGCAATCATCGTTGCTGCATCATCGCTTGTCCTCTGGGTAAGAGAGATATACCGACTGTTTAAGAAATAAAAATATTACTGTCCGCTAAACCATATAAGAGTGAGTCCAACTTCCTGAACGGCAGAAGTTGGGCTTACTTTTTGTATTTGACAAGCCCCCTCAGCCGTTTTCAGGTACTTCGGGAGGGGATTCCGATGCTTCGGCGA
>NZ_CAJMXD010000456.1:0-2108 GCF_905219685.1 Barnesiella sp. CU968 | reverse complement strand
GAGCTTGCAGAAAAGAACATTCGCGATGCCAACAGCAGAATCGAGGCAAAGATAGCCGAAATCGAGCACGACAAGGAAGAACTCGCCGACAACGAGCACATCCTTGAGCAGAAGAAAAAGGAACTCGAGGAAATAATATCCGAGACACGTCAGGAAGAAGAGTCGATACGCGAGAAAGCAAAGGCTCTGGAGCCACTTATCGACGACTATACTCTCGCCGCATTCAAGCGTATCCGCAAGAACGCACGCAACGGACTCGGCATCGTATGCGTGCAGCGTAACGCCTGCGGCGGCTGCTTCAACCGCANTCCTCCGCAGCGTCAGCTTGAAATCCGCATGCATAAGAAAGTCATCGTGTGCGAATATTGCGGACGCATCATGATTGACGGTTCTCTCGCCGGCATCGAGGAAGCGCCAAAACCTGAGGTTGCCGAGAAGAAGAAGGGTCGTAAGTCTGCCGATAAATAAACCGTCCGATGTATTATGTAAGAAAACGTCTGGAGGTAAGTGCGGCTCACAGGCTCGACCTGAGCTATGAAAGCAAATGCACCCGTCTTCACGGACACAACTGGATAATCATTGTGGAATGCCGTGCGAAAGAGCTTAACGCAGACGGCATGGTGGCAGACTTTACTCTGATTAAAAACAAGATCATGAACATGCTTGACCACACGGTCATCAATGATGTTCTCCCCTTTAATCCGACAGCGGAGAACATCGCGCGATGGGTGGTCGAGACCATTCCCTCATGCTATCGCTGCGAAGTGCAGGAAAGCGAGGGGAACATGGCGGCTTATGAGGAAGATTAACGAAATATTCTATTCACTCCAGGGAGAGGGACACCATGAAGGGTATCCCTCTGTTTTCGTGCGCTTTTCAGGATGCAATCTGAACTGCTCTTTCTGCGACACCGCCCACACAGAAGGAATATACATGGATGATGACGCAATAATCCGCGCAATCAACCTTTATTCCGCTGACTGGGTAGTGCTGACCGGTGGCGAGCCGGCAATGTGGATAGACGAGGATTTCATCCATCTTCTGAAAAGAGCTACAGGAAAGAAGATAGCAATTGAAACAAACGGCACGCTTCCGGTTCCGGAAGGCATCGACTGGGTCACAGTCAGTCCTAAATCCGGCTTCGAAGGGGCAGGTGAAGCTCCGGTGAGAGTAAGACACGCAAACGAGATAAAGGTTGTGGATCTGGGTCAGGACCTTGATCCTTACTTCGATCTTCCGTGTCGCGGAGAAGACACAATAATGTATCTCCAACCCTGTTATGTTCCCGATGAAGAAGAGTTCCGACAGAACAGGCTCAACACGGTTCGCCGTATACTTGCCGACCCGAAATGGACACTCTCCGTGCAATTGCACAGGTATCTTGACATCCCTTGAAAACATGATGATAATAAAAAAGGAGCCCGAAAGGCTCCTTTTTTATTATCATCATGTTCAATACATTTATTCAATACCTGCATAAGCAAGAGCCTCGGCACGCTCCACGCAAGTGCCGCATTTCCCGCAATGCTCCTCACCGCCTTTATAGCAGGAATAAGTATGGGTATAATCCACTCCGAGTTTCTTGCCTATCACCGCAATCTCACCTTTGGTTATATCGGTATACGGGGCAATGATCGTAACACCGTCATACGTGCCTTCCTTCATTGCAAGAGACATCGCATCCACAAAACCTGCGCGACAGTCCGGATATATTGCATGATCTCCACCATGGTTGGCTATCATAACATGCTTCAGCCCACGGGACTCAGCGAGTCCGCAAGCCACAGAGAGCATGATGCCGTTGCGGAAAGGCACCACGGTAGACTTCATATTATCATCAGCATAATGCCCCTCGGGTATCGCATCAGCACCAGAAAGCAAGGAACTGCTGAAATACTCACCCATAAACGAAAGTGGTATGACGATATGCTCTATCCCCAGAAGTTCACACTGCCAGCGGGCACATTCAATTTCACGCGCATTATGGTTGGAACCATAGTCAAAAGTAACAGCGAGCGCAATCCGCGACTTCCGGTCATGAAGAAGCGTAACCGAATCCATTCCGCCCGACAAAACTATTATTGAATCTTTTTGTTCCATATCAGATG
>NZ_CAJMXD010000455.1:0-2115 GCF_905219685.1 Barnesiella sp. CU968 | reverse complement strand
TCACAGACACGGTGTCATATTCCAGCCATCCCTTGTGCGGCATCACCTTGCGGTAGAAAAGGAAAAGATTGTGGCTTTTCTCTTTCATGCGCGTTGTGTCTCCGAAATTCACCACATGTCCCTTGATTCTCGGCACGAGAATCAGGTTGCGGCTGTCGCGGGCAACTATCATTCCGGTAAGATTCGCGAGCTTCGGATCACTGTCGATATATTTTACCAGCGGAAGCACATCCTTAGGCGTAAATGAAGAGGTGAAGTTGCCGCAGACCACCGGCACATCGGTGAAGAATTCAGCCTTTGCATCGATCTTTTTCCCTTCCCGGTTTATATAATATGATTTCCCTCCGTTGAAAACCCTCATCACCGGTTCAAGCGGTCTTGCCTCGACAAGGAGATGGTTTTCGGAGTTGATCATGCAGTGCACACTCTCGAAATTTGAGAGTGAGGAAAGATATCTTTCAATCTTTTCGGTGTTTACATTATGAACCGGGATGCCGGTTATCTGTTCAGGATACCTGGCAAGTTCCGTCTCGATACCGCTTCTTGTGCGTTCGAGAATATTTGGGTTTTCGGATCCGAGTACATTGACAGTGATTCCCGTGCATTCATGGCGGCGAGCCTCCCGGTTTGCCCATACGGTCACCCAGGCGGTATATCCTGTAAGCAGGACAAGCAGCAGCCATTTCAGAACGGTGTTGGTCATCTTTGCGACAATATATCACGAATCTCCGGAAGCAGCCTGTCTATATCGGCAGCCCCCAGTGTCATAAGAATTTCAAAATTACTATTTTTTATCAGATTCAACAAATCTTTTCGCTCGCAATATATTTTTTTAGACGATTTTACCTTATCAAGAATGATGGCGGTATCGATTCCCGGTATCGGCAGTTCTCTTGCCGGATATATCTCCGGCATAATCACGCGGTCGGCTTCAGAAAGGGCTTCTGCAAACTGTGGCGCGAAATCGCGTGTGCGGGTATAAAGATGCGGCTGGAATATGACTGTCAGTTCCCTGCCGGGTAATAGTTTTCTTACCGAGCGTATCGAGTTCAGTACTTCATTGGGACTGTGCGCATAATCATCGATAAGCACAGGTGTGTCTTTGTGAGCCGTTCCGTCGAGCCATATCTCGAATCTTCTTTTGGCACCGAGGAATGTGGCAAGTCCCTCCCTTACATCATGTTCTGAAGCACCTGCCGTTATTGATGCTGCTGCTGCCGCAACTGCATTTTCAATGTTGATTTCAACAGGCACGCCAAGGCGTATGTCTTCTATTTTCAGACCCTCCGGACCGACAATAGTGAATGTCAGACGTCCGTCTCCGAAAACGATGTTTTCGGCATGCCAGTCTCCTTCCTCTCCTCCGCTGTATGTCTGCACCCGCACTCCATCCCTTACATCCGGTTTGTATTTAAGACCGGTATGTGTGATGAGGGTTCCGCCCGGTCTGACAAGGGACGTGAAAATAGAAAATGCCTCGAGATAATGGTCTTCGTCTCCGTAAATGTCAAGATGATCAGGGTCTGTGGAGGTGACAATTGCTATATATGGGTGAAGGTGGTGGAAAGACCGGTCGTATTCGTCTGCCTCGATGACCGACAGCGGAGACTTTTCGTTCAGGACAAGATTGCTCCCCGTGTTTCTGAGTATTCCCCCCAGAAAGGCTGTGCATCCCGCATCGGAGTTGCGGAGGATGTTGGCGATCATCGATGATGTCGTGGTTTTTCCGTGTGAGCCCGCGACACAGATGGCATCTGTATCAGCGGTAATCTTGCCGAGAAGCGCGGCGCGTTTTATCACTTCGAACCCGTTGCTTCTGAAGAACGTAAGGATATTGTTTGATTCCGGGACCGCAGGTGTATACACTACCAGCGTGGTTTCCGGATTACGGAAATCTTCCGGAATTTCATCTGCAGAGTCGTTGAAAGAAAGGCAAGCCCCCTCTTTTTCAAGTTCACAGGTCAATGCGGAAGGGGTACGGTCATACCCCGCGACCTTATAACCGTGGCGAAGGTAGTATCTCACGAGATTCGCCATCCCGATTCCTCCGGCACCTACAAAGTATATGTTTGAACAGATCATTTGTCAATAATTTTGAGTATCTCGTCCACTATA
>NZ_CAJMXD010000454.1:0-2125 GCF_905219685.1 Barnesiella sp. CU968 | reverse complement strand
GGATNGTATTGTGGAGTTTTCAGGCGTTAGGCTTTAGGTGTTAGTTTTGCCGAGTGTAAGTTCTAACGCCTAACGCCTAACGCCTAAAACCTAACGCCTGAAAACTTATTTTATCATATACTCTTCTGTTGAGAACGGTCTTGGACGTTCCATTTTCTCTTTGTAGGTGTTGCCGAATTTATCGGTCACTGTTATTTCAAGGTCTGTGTCTGCGTCGTTGCATTGAACTTGGAAGAAATGGTAGCGCAAGGTTGTTCCGGTGCCCGGAATGCTTGTAAGGGCGTCTCTGTCCCAATACGGCACGGAGAGTGCTGCTATGGAAAGTGGATCATATTCGCGCACCTGCTTGGCAGCAAGCGTTTCTCCATTTACGGTCTTGACTTCAATCGTGCAGTCGTTGTTCCAGTTCCACACGTTTATAAGCACCTGGTTCTTTCGCTTCCCATCGGCATAAGGAGTGACATATCGTTTATTAAATTCCGCGATAACTTTGGAATCTTTAAGGTTCTTCCATGTCACGTTGCTGAAATCCACATTGTTGAGGTCGTAAGCGCGGAACTGTACTTTTTCGTCCATTCCCGTTCCTTTGTATCCCCATTTCATGTTCTTACCGGAAAATTCGAATATTGCATATCCTGCCGGAACACCATCGGTGGTAATATGGCATCCGGGGGTGTAATATCCGGAATACCACCAGTCGGCGCAGACTGCAGGTATGTTATGTTCATATACCGGATGGCTGTAGCCATTCGCGGGGGAGTCTGTCGGCAACATGGTGTGCTGCTGATGGAGGTGACCGTTCACGAAATGCACTTCATATCCGGTGCAGGCTTCTATAAGTTTGTCCGAACCTGTATCGGCACGCAGGTTATAGGCTTTGGGATTTGATGTATTGTAAGAGAAGAGCGAGCCATGAGTCATGACATATACCGGAGTGGATTTGTCGATATAGCTAAGATCTTTCTTAAGCCATTCTATTTGGGGCTCGTAGACATTCTGAGTGTAGGGGCGGTCTTGAACTCCATCGTATGCAATACAGTCTATATTGTCAATTACGACAAAGTGTGCCTTGCCAATATTGAATGAATACCATGCCGGTGCTACGTGAGTAAGCATGGGATTGGTGGCAGACTTGTTGCTGCCAATGGATTT
Organism: Barnesiella sp. CU968; assembly: GCF_905219685.1. Taxonomy (NCBI): domain Bacteria; kingdom Pseudomonadati; phylum Bacteroidota; class Bacteroidia; order Bacteroidales; family Barnesiellaceae; genus Barnesiella; species Barnesiella sp. CU968. Next base: position 973 of record NZ_CAJMXD010000454.1, on the reverse strand, counting down.
TGGGTCGTGATCATGATTACCGATAACGTTATAGACAATCATGTCTTTCAGGTTCTCGTTTATTGTTTTTACATAGTTTGGAAGTTCATAACCATTTTTCCAATATTGGTCCCAAGTGAGGTCTCCGAGGGTGATGGCATATATCTTCTCGGAAGAATGGTTTCCTTTGTATGCAGTAACGTCGGCAAGGAATTTCTTGTATTGGAGGATATCTTGCGAACGGTTGGCAAGATGTTTGTCGCCCATATAAAGGATTTTGAAATTGTCTTGTCCCACCGTTTTCTTGAGTTTGAAAGATATATTCTCCGGTATGCCTTTGGATAGTACCGTTTTCTGATACATTTTAGGGAAGACACCTTCTGTAAGGGGTTCATATCCGGATGGAACGGACAAGAAGACATATCCTTGGTTCTTTTCTGATGCAATGCCGTAGATGCCGTCGGAATTTGTTACCGTGCAGTTTTCCCCGTCGCTGACAACTACATTTGCCACAGGCTCGCCGTCTTCAGTCTCAATGATGCCGTATACCGTGGCTCCCTCGGGTATTGGTATCTGGTGCGCTACGATTGTTATCTTTATTTGTCCGAGCAGAGTGCGCTTGCCGTTTTTGGTTACGTGAAGGGTGTAGGTGCCGCTCTCTATGTTATTTGGAACAGCAAATGTGAAATGCTCGTCGGAAGCATCCGTTATGTTGCAAGGTGTGAACTTGCCGTTTGTTTCAAGGTATATTTTTTCGGAAGTTGTTATGGAGCCTCCCTCTTGTGAAATGGTTATTGTCCCACCCGATATGAGGTCAATGTTTTCGGGGATGATGACGGTGAATCCTGACTGGGATCCGTTGCCGACAGGAGTCGGATTGTCGTCCTTGCAGCTGACAGTCAATGCAGTAAACAATACAGTCAGAAGCAAAGCTTTGAGAATGTTGCTGAATTTTTGAGTCATGGTTTTAAAAGTTAGTCGTAATGTCGTGGAG
>NZ_CAJMXD010000453.1:0-2125 GCF_905219685.1 Barnesiella sp. CU968 | reverse complement strand
ATATACAGCAACATGCTCCGTCTGTCAGCTTTCATGCTGACAGCGGGCATCCTTGCCGCCTGCGGAAACGAAGACATTGACAATGCCTATTCCCGCAATCAGTCTGTGATCCAGCTTGCCACATCAGGCGAATACATAGTGCTTGACGAAAACGATCCCGACGGTGTCGCCCTCACCCTTGAATGGAACGAGGCGCATCCCTACGGCAACGAATACATAACCACCTATCAGTATCAGATGGAAGCGGTAGGCAGCAAGTCTGCCGCCATAAAGGAATATGAAGACGACGGCATGTTCCGCCGCAAATATACCAACCGCGAACTGCATGAACTGCTGACGGGGCATTTCGGATGCCTCACAAGCACTGTCAATACACTCAGCTTCACGGTCACGGCATCGTTCGAAGGTCCGAGAGTCGTTATCCCCGACATCGCCACCGCAACAATCCGTGTGAAGACTTACGGTGAGAAGCAGTTCATTGCCGACCGTCTTTCAATCGGAGGAACCGCCGTCGGCGACAATCCCATCGAGCTGAAACCTACGTCCGAGACATCAAAGACGTACACATGGAACGGCGCGCTCGCAGCCGGAAAAATCAATTTCCCGGTTGTCTACGGCGATGAAAACAACGCTGTCTCACCCGCAAACCCCGACCAGGCTATCACCACAGATGAAATGCCCGCTATAATGGCGGATGCCTCTCAAGCCAACTACTGGATAATCCCCGAAAGCGGTAACTACCGCATAACCGTCAACCTTGAGGCACGCACGGTCAAGATTGTAGCGGCAGGAAGTGTCATCGAGCTTGACAAGNTTTATCTNTCAGGAACAGCCGTCGGAGGGGAAGATGTTGAAATCGAGCGCACCCTTGAAGATGACCAGCTCTTCGCATGGAGAGGCGAGCTGAAAGCAGGCAAACTCTTTATGCCGCTGCTGTACGAAGAAGCCAAGTCAATATCATTCGTGCCAAAAGACAAAGGGAACCATGACATCAACGACGGCAATGCCCACGAATTCGACCAGACATCCACAGAAAGCGGCACGGGTTCGGCATACTGGGAGATACCCGCCGACGGAACATACCGCATTGTAGTCAACCTCGACGAACGCACCGTCACCATCTACTCAGCCGCCACAGACCTCAAGAACACCGTTGTATCCTACAACAACACAGTCGACGGCATCAATCCATACACACAGGAAGTAACCGAACTCTGGATGTGGGGCGGATTCAACGCCTCGGCACACGATGACGGCATGAAAGCCGGCTTCCAGACCAAGTACAGAATGAAGCAGTCGCTTGCCAACCCGAACGTATTCGTATACCACGGCGATCCGCTCCCCCGCAGCGTCTCTACCGACGACTGGTCCAAGGCGACTGCCACCGGCGCGCTGAATTTTCTTGTTTCGAACATAGAGAACAACGTATATGCCTTCGGTTCGACAGCAGATGCCGAGAGAAACAAAAAACGAGGCTACCTGACTGTAAACAACGGAGAGACTCTTCAGCTTGTGGCAGGACAGAGCCATAACCGGTATGCATTCTTCTGCGTTCCCGAGAACTGCACATACGTAGTGGTCAACATTGAGAAACTGACCGTATATTTTGGAAATAAATAAGATCTGAAAACATGAACAACATAAAGAAATACATGAACCGCGCCTGCACTCTGCTGGCAGGCGCGGCAATCACCCTCGGAGCCGTTTCCTGCTCTGACAACGATGAAATTGCCGAAGGCTCTCACAATTGGGAAATCAACGGCAACGAAGTGGTCGACATCAAACCCGAACGCTACAAAAACCTTAAGAACCCGATGACCGGATGGGTGCTTTACACAGGACTCGGCGACGGACTGCGCGACGATTTCTGGGAGGTATATGACAACTACCCCTCTTCCGAAGGTAATGTGAAGGTATCGGATTATGCCACCGTTCTCTTCATCCGCGCCGCATGGACATATTTCAATCCCGAGGAGGGCGTGTATGTCTGGAACCAGCCGCCGTCGGCATCGAAATACGCACGACGTTTCCACATGCTTGTGGACGGAGCGAAAGAGCGTGGTCTGAAACTTGCATTCTCGTTCATATGCGACAGCCAGGACAAACACGACAACTTCACGCCGGA
>NZ_CAJMXD010000452.1:0-2147 GCF_905219685.1 Barnesiella sp. CU968 | reverse complement strand
TCAGGACGGTACGCATGATGTCATCGCCANATCCGCCAACAATCTTTATGGCGACGGCGTGACTCAGGCAGAGGTGGAGGCTTATTACAATTCCATAAAGAAAGCCGATGACCCCACTCCGATTTCCTACGGACTCAACTCTCGTGTTGTGAAGGAGAACGGCAAAATCAAGGAACAGCATTACAGTCTGAACGGTGTGTATGGACCGGCTATCTCCCAGATCATCTACTGGCTCGACATGGCAAAGAACGTAGCCGAGAATGACGCGCAGAAGGCTTATATAACCAAACTCATCGACTACTACATCACCGGAGACCTCCGTCTTTTCGATGAATATTCGATTCTCTGGGCAGAAGATACAAAATCGGACATAGACTTTGTCAACGGTTTCATCGAGAGCTACGGCGATCCTCTTGGCATGACGGGGGCATGGGAGTCTTATGTAAACTTCCGCAACGGCAAGTCTTCCGCCCGCACAGAGACAATATCCTCCAACGCGCAATGGTTCGAAGACAACTCTCCTGTGGACAAACGCTTTAAAAAAGACAAGGTGAAAGGTGTTTCGGCAAAGGTCATCACGGCGGCGATGCTTGCCGGCGACGCTTTCCCGGCTACCGCGATCGGTATCAATCTCCCGAACTCCAACTGGATCCGGGCACAGCATGGCTCCAAATCCGTGACTCTGGAGAACATCACCGAGGCTTATGAAATGGCATCTCACGGCAATGGCTTCAACGAGGAGTTCGTAATCGACGCTCCGACACGCAAGATAATGGAAGATTATCTCTATATCACGGATATGCTCCACACCGATCTTCACGAATGTCTCGGTCACGCTTCCGGACAGCTCCTCCCCGGTGTCGACCCCGATGCGCTCAAGGAACACGGCTCCACTCTCGAGGAAGCCCGCGCCGACCTTTTCGCCCTCTATTATCTCGCGGATCCCAAACTTCTTGAACTCGGAATACTCGACAATCCCGAAGCCTACAAGGCAGAATATTACAAATACCTTCTCAACGGACTCATGACCCAGCTCAACCGCATCGAGCCTGGCAAGGACGTGGAGGAGGCGCACATGCGCAACCGCCAGCTCATAGCACGCTGGATTCTGGAAAACGGCAGAAAGAAAGGGAAAGGCGGCAAAGATGTCGTGGAACTCACCAAGAAGAGAGGCAAGACATTTGTAAAGGTCAATGACTATCCCAAGATGCGCGAACTCATCGGCACGCTTCTCGCCGAAGTTCAGCGCATAAAGAGCGAAGGCGACTACAAAGGAGGCAACGAGCTCGTGCAGAAGTATGCTGTCAAGGTAGACCCGAAACTTCACAAAGAGGTTCTCTCCCGCTATTCGAAACTCGATATTCCTCCATACAGAGGTTTCATCAATCCTGTATACACTCCGATAGTGAACGAAGCCGGAGAAATCACGGACATTGAGATTTCCTATCCTGAGAACTACGTGGAGCAGATGCTGCGTCTCAGCCGCGAATATTCTCCACTCATCGGTAAATGCGGAAACACTGCAAAAGTCTGCAGCGCGAAATAAAGCAGTAACCGAGAAGAATGGAGTAATATGGATCTTCAGTCAATAAAAAAGGATTTTTTCGTTTTCCGCAACGGTATCGTAGCCGATACCTTGCGGAAAGCGGGAATGCCACACAAGGTGATTTTCGGTCTGCAGATTCCGCAGATCGCTGCAATCGCAAAAGATCTCACCCCCTCTTCCGAACTGGCGGAAGCCTTATGGAACGACAGTGAAGTCCGCGAATCGCGCATTCTTGCCACATATCTTTTCCCTGTCGACGAAATGTCTCTGGAAAAGGCAACCTGGCTTCTTGGCTCCGTCAGAACCCCGGAAGAGAGCGACATGCTCGCATTCCGTCTGCTCAAGCGACTCCCTTTCGCCAGTGAAATCCTAAAAGAAGCAGAAAAAGACCCGGGGATTCCGGAGTATGCAGTGGCTTCCCTAAGAAATCATCTGTCATAACCAAAACAGTTCACTCTTCGTTATATATAATGGGACGCTCTCGGACGCGTCCCATTTCTCAGAAACTGTTTAAATTTATTTTCGAGGAAGTTTGAGAGTTATTTTTGAGGTGATTCCGCGAGTTGAGAAAGGAGAAACCTTTCGGTTTCGACTGCCGAAA
>NZ_CAJMXD010000451.1:0-2152 GCF_905219685.1 Barnesiella sp. CU968 | reverse complement strand
TATCACATCGTTCTCGAGAGTGAAATGGAAGATGGGGAACTTCTCTTTTCTGTATGTTTCCGCCAGCTCTGCGGCAGAGTCGGCATCCATGTATCTGATGTCGGAGTATTTCCCGGATGCCGGATTCCATATTGCGGCTCCGGTGAATACGATTGCCGGGAGGCTCATTTTCACATCCTTGATTATGCCGGCTACTGTCGCTGGAGTGCGTGCCGTGGCTACTGTGAAAAGCTTTCCTTCTCCAATGCTTCTGTTGAGAAGAACTATTGTCTTTTGCGACAGATAGGCGCCGGGTTGCATCAGAGTCCCGTCAAGATCGCTTACGTATAGAGTCTTGTCCATTCTGCCGTCTTTGTTTGATTGTTGCCAATTATTTTTCTTTTATCTCGATATATTCCGCATCAGACACCTGCTCCTCTCTATAGACACGGCGTTCGCTCCTGCTTTCGTTNTCGAGGATTTCGGATTCAGAATATTCTTTGGTTTCGGTGAACTCTACATCTTCTGCATATTCCTGCATGCTTCTGATGCTGTCTTCCTCATTGGAGGCATATTGCCTGCCTCTCCGTCCTGTGCGGCTGTAGCTGTTGTCACGCTGCTGTCTCTGCTGCTGTTTACGTCGGCGTTCCTCCTCTTTGCGTGACGGCATTCCTGCCATTTTTCTGACCATGTCTTCAGCGCGCCGTGCCATAAACCCTCTGAGCCATTTGGCAATCCATGGCCAGAAAAGGAAAAGCCCAACCAATATAACTAATAATATTCCCAAAGGATTAATCTTTTTAGAAATTGTTTAAACTTATTGCCGGCTTCGGTAAAGCCGAATCTGTACGCATATGAACAACGCGTGTCTGTCACTCACGGTTTATTGCCCCGTATAATATATATGCTATGATAAGCCACATAAGTCCCGGAGTTCCCATGCTTGCCGGCAATACAACAGCCGTTGCGATAAGAAGCCATCTGAACTGATTCCCTTTCCATCCCCAGGTTTTGAATTTCAGGGAGAAAAGTCTTACAGGGGAGACCATCAGCCAGCATTCGAGAAGCAGCACAGGAATCACACACCACCACTCGCATGCATAACCCTGCGTTTCATTGCAGAGTGCCGTGTATCCTATCCAGAAAATGGCGTTTGCCGGTATCGGCAGACCGATAAAGCTCGTTGTCTGTCGGGTGTCTATGTTGAATTTTGCCAGGCGCAGAACGCCGAATACGGGTATCAGCAATGCTCCCCATCGCAGCCATTCGCAGCTTCCCAGTCTTTCGAGTGTCGAGAATAGCACCATGGCGGGTGCTACTCCGAAACTGACGGCATCGCAAAGAGAGTCAAGTTCTTTGCCAAGTTCTGAATTAGCATGCAGCAAGCGGGCGGCGAAGCCGTCGAGAAAATCCATTACAGCTGCTATGCCGATGAATATGTATGCCCAGTTGTATGCTGCCATGCCATATATCTCGCTGTTTCCCTGAAGCGCGAAGATTATGGCTATGCTGCCTGCCGTGATGTTGAGGCATGTGATGGAGTTGGGTATATTTTTTACTATTGCATTCATGNTTTGAATCTGGCGACAGGTGTGACACCCCCTCTGGTGATGTCACCAATTTTTACAAGAATCTCGCAGTCAACAGGAAGGTAGATATCGACTCTCGACCCGAATTTGATGAATCCGAGATGTTCATCGACAGATGCCTCTTCACCTTTTCGTGCGTATGTCACGATTCGGCGCGCCATTGCTCCGGCTATCTGCCTTACGGTTATTCTTTTGCCGCAATCCGCCTTTATCCCTACAGTGCTCCGCTCGTTGTCGGTGCTTGCCTTCGGAAGGTATGCCGAGAGAAACCTGCCGTTATGATGCTTCACATATTCGACCGTTCCGTCTACCGGAAACCAGTTGGCATGCACGTTCAAGGGAGACATGAACACAGAGAGCATCATGGCTTCCTCCTTGAGATACTCCCCTTCGAAGGTGCGCTCCACAGCCACTACGCGACCGTCGACAGAGCTTACCACCATCCCCATGCGCTCGCCGCGGTAATGACGCTGCGGGCAACGGAAAAAATTGAAGACGAAGCAATAGACTATCGCGGAAAGGACACTGAAGCATGCCGGAATCAAAACCGGAGGCATAAAGAGCCATATCGGCACATTAAGCAC
>NZ_CAJMXD010000450.1:0-2153 GCF_905219685.1 Barnesiella sp. CU968 | reverse complement strand
TGTCGCATAATTATTTTGTGACAGGTATTTTTAGAAACTACTTTTCACTTGGTCGCAGCAAACGTTTCGGCATCTTCAATGAGGTGCAGTTGAAACTCGGAGGCGGGCAATCTAAAATTACCAAAGGCACGGGGGAGGCATTGACAGGCGCTTATGAGCGTAATTTTCAGTTCGGTCTCGGGATTGCTCCCGGTATGGTGGTTTTCTTGAGTAATTATTCGGCTCTTGAAGTAAATGTAGGTGTTTTAGGTTTCAGCATGACTGACACAAAATCAATCTCTGACCAGATCTATGTCGCAAGGCGTAAGTCGAGATCCGCGAATTTTAGAATTAACCTGTTTTCAATCACGTTTGGCGTGGCGTTTTATCTATGACGTTTTTTATGGAGAAAATTTGTCGGTTTGCATTTTTGCTCATATTGCTCGCATTTATTCCTCAGGCAAAAGGGGAGGAAATTGCATGTGATAGTGTGCCGAAAGGTAAATATATATATGTGCCGGATTCGTTGCAGAATGATGTCATGAAATTGCTCATGGGTAATTCGAAAGTGGTTGATGACGAGTCCAAGTTCGATTTTTCGGAAAAAGTATTGTGGAAAGGTGATACGGTTCCGATGAAGTTGCGCACACGTAACTTAGGCCGTTTTGACCGGGGATTGTTCAATTACCTATTTATCCCCAAAGGGAGATGGGGTTTCGGTCTGACAGCTTCATATGGAGAATTGTCAACTGACGATCTTGAAATATTCGACCTCCTTAGCGATATTGACTTGGGGGCACATGCCTTTTCAATAAAACCGTATCTTGAATATACTGTAGCGAATAACATGTCAGTCGGCTTGCGTTTCGGATATACTTCGGCAAAAGCTAATATCGGTTCGTTTAAAGTTGATATTGATGAGGATATGAACTTTAATCTTCACGATATAATGTATCGTAACGAGGGTTATTCGTCGGCATTCCTTTTCCGGCAGTATATCGGCATTTCACGGCGTGGAAGATTCGGGGTGTTTAATGAGGTTGAGCTTGCTTTCTCTTCAGGTAATTCGGATTTTCAACGCCCATATGACGGAGAACTCAGGACAACCCATACTACATATATGAATGCAGGGTTGAATTTCTCACCCGGAGTCAGCGTCTACATGATGAAAAATGTTGCCTTCAATCTGTCGTTTGGAGTCTTCGGTTTTCATCTGAGGAATGAGCGGCAGACGGAGAATGGTGTTGAAGTAGGCAACAGGACAACGTCGGGCGCGAATTTCCGGTTTAATCTCTTCAATATCAATTTCGGCATATCCGTGCATGTTTAATTATTCAACCGGAGCAGGATGTGTGTAATCAAGTTCAATAATCAGCAATGAAAGGGTTAAGAATTAATTCATATATATTTATATTTACGATTGTAGTGTCGGTCGCATGGTTAGCGGGCTGCATACAGAATGATCTTCCGTTTCCTCGCATACCGCAGAACATCATTGCGGTATCTGCCGTAGGCGAATCTAAACAGGCTTATATTGATTCAATAGCATTTGAGGTGAATTTATATCTTGATGAGACTGTAGATATCGAGAATGTCAGTTTTTCCGAATATCGGATCACTCCGGGAGCGACGTCTGATCCCGATTTACTTGAAGGGACATACGATTTCTCATCTCCGGTATACGTAACGTTATCTCGTTTTCAGGATTATGACTGGAAGCTGGTTGCCAATCAGGATATAGTGCGCTATTTTCAAGTTGCCGGCGAGGTGGGGGAGAGCATAGTTGACCCTGTCGGACATCGCGTCATTGTAAATATGCCTGCGGGGACAGATCTTGCCAATCTTACCCTGCAGCGTGTCAAACTCGGTCCGGAGGGTATAACCTCTATTACGCCATCTTTGGATCCGGGTCCTCTTGACCTGTCTTATCCCTTGCGTGTTGTGGTTGCATGCCATGGACGTTATGAATATTGGACTATATATGCGCAGTTTACAGAAACAATAGTCTCTACTACAAGTGTGGATGCTTGGTCAAAAGTGATTTGGGCATATGGTAATGGTCCGGCAGACGTTAAAAACGGATTTGAATATAAAAAAGAAGGTTCGGAAGAATGGATTCCGGTTCCGGAGCGGTATGTGTCGCAGACTCAAGGAGCATTCTCTTGCTATATACC
>NZ_CAJMXD010000449.1:0-2160 GCF_905219685.1 Barnesiella sp. CU968 | reverse complement strand
CTATAACACCTGCTACCTGACATTTCGAAATCTCACTGGAGAAAGCTTTTCCGACAATTCCGCCACCCACTACACTCGACATCACAGCCGATGCTCCGTCAATCGTTATGTTTGTCCTTACATCGCATGAAGATATGGTTGCGCTATGGGTATATCCTGAAATTCCGCCTCCACTTCCTTTCGACATTACATTACCGGTGAAAGAACATCCGGCAATCGAACCGCCAAGAGCTTGTCCGACAACACCTCCTCCGATCTCTCCGTCGCAATCCACAACGCTCGATGTAATTGTGATATTACTTATGTCGGCATAACTTGTGCCGGCAAGGATTCCCACATAGTTTCCTGTAGCTATTACACCCGCTTTGTCAAATACAACGTTATCAACAGCTGATCCTTCCCCGAGCACACCGAAAAGTCCTGTGTCACAGAAACCTTTTCCGTCTGCTAAGAAATTGGATATTTTGTGTCCGTTGCCATGCAACTTACCGCAGAAAGGTGTAGCCACCGAACCGACCGGAACATATGAAGTAGGAGACACACCCGAGAAATCCAGATCACCACCTAATGCAAAATGAACACCTTCGAAAGAGTTGCCAGCCTCTGAAGCCTGCGAAATTGCCTGAATATGGGAAACAGACTCTATCAGATAGGGGGAAGCTTCCGTTCCCTCTCCTTTGAGATCAAGGGCGACAGGTGCCGGATAAGTTATCTGAGCCTCCGTGGTGACAGAAACGTCGTTATACATATAACCTATCGCTCCGCCCGGATTAGCACGTGCGGATATAACCCAACCACCGATCTTCAACTCGCCGTCACCTGTATCCTTAAGCACCATGTGGTTTTTCCAGTCTACGGAAACTTTCCATTTTTGCGTGTTCACATCCTGCTCGAATGATGCCGGATAGTTCATAAATTCTCCATACATCATATGAGTATACATCTGCTGTGGAGAGATAAGAATACGTTTGTCGGTTGTCAGTCTCGCTGTGAGAATATCGTTGGAATTGATGTTGCCGAAGCCATAGAGAACCACCTCGTTTGATGCAGTCTGTTCAATATACATCTCATACATCATGAGCTTGTTCTGGGAAATATTGAAGCAGGCTACCTCTGTGTTGGGAACAATCCATTCGCTGCCTGAGAATACATTGAAAATACGTCCCCAGTTGGGAGACTTCTGCAATTCGCCGTTTACTTCCTGCATCTGCGTGACCATGACACCCCATGTGCCGAGCACAATCGTGCCGTCGCTCTGCAATGTGCCCTTGAGGTCTCCTTCCACAGTATAGAATTTACCCTCCTTGATAAGCATGGGCACCATACTTACCTCTCCGTATGAAGTATGTTGGTAGATTTTCTGTTGTGGAATAAGCACCTCTCCGGTCTGAAGATCGATCTTCATGTCAATCACCGCATCAAGTCCGTAAACATTACCAAGAGCATAAACCCCTTCTGTTTCCGTTGGTTCAACTGTGATCCTGGAACTATACATCACGGATTTGTAATTGAGATCCTTCGTCATCATCGTGCCAGTGACAAGCTTAGGGACGGATGCCCCATCTGCCTTACGGATCTTCTTCGGAGCGACGGAGACAACTCCCTTCCCTCCTTCTACTGCCACTCCTATCACTGAATCCTCCGACAGAATGATCTCTGCGGAGGGGCGAGCATCGACCGTGCTCGCAGGCACAAACTCATCGCCCGCCTGAAGAACAGATGAAACAGGGTTGTCAGATCCCGGACCGGGATATTCCACTCCAGAAGAAACGATCTCTTGCGACTGCATCTGCGTCCCGGCAGGCAGCTCGTTTTTCACAATGGCTTTTGCCCGCTCCTCAATCTCCGACTTGTTGAGACGGGGAAGAACCGCGGAACCTGCCAGTGCGAAAAACACAACCAGCGTTGCTGACAGTAGTTTTCTTACCATAATGGATAATTTAAGGGGTTAATCGGAATTCTTCGGGAATATTCTCTATATAGTCCGTCGGAATTCTCTATTGTTGTTCATCGTTATTGCTGAGTGCAAAGGCCTGTTTCCTCTTGTCAAGAACCAGTCAGCAATCCGATACCGGATTTGATTCAATTTAACGAGATAGGTACTTGCAATCGCAAAATTATGAATTATTTTTAAAAACATATCTTTTGTTAACCTTTAAT
>NZ_CAJMXD010000448.1:0-2161 GCF_905219685.1 Barnesiella sp. CU968 | reverse complement strand
TCTCGCTGCCCTGCTCGGCCCCTCATCCGCAACAATAAAAGGTTGGGCGGGCAAAGGAAAATATAAATCATTTAAAACTCCCCTCGGAATATCAGGTTTCGAAATGGAAGACCTGAGAGATATCGAGGATGTGGCTGAAATGCTTGACAGCCGATGGTCAGATGAATTTACTACACGACCGGTGCGCGTATTCAATTCAATAGAACTCTTTGCCGGAGGTGGAGGCTTGGCATTGGGAATGGAAAAAGCAGGGTTCAGACATGTGTTGCTTAATGAATTTGACAAATCGGCATGCAATACACTCAGAGTGAACCGTCCGGAATGGAACATAATTGAAGGCGATGTACGTCATATCGACTTCACTCCATTGCGTGGAAAAATAGATTTTCTTTCAGGCGGTTTCCCTTGTCAGGCGTTTTCTTACGCAGGAAAACAGGGAGGTTTTAATGACATCCGGGGCACTATGTTTTTTGAATTGGCAAGAGCCGTAAAAGAAATACAGCCAAAAGTTTTCATGGGTGAAAATGTAAAGGGACTTGTTTCTCACGACAATGGCCGCACATTCAAGACTATCTGCAACATAATATACGAATTGGGGTATACTTTGATTCCTCCGAGAGTATTGAAAGCAATCAAATATCAGGTTCCTCAGAAAAGGGAGCGCATCATACTTATTGCCGTGAGAAATGACCTGGCACCTATCGCCAGATTTGAATGGCCGTCTCCTTTCAGCCGCATAATGACCCTTAAGGATGCCTTTTACAAAAGCGAAATATACGATACTGATGTACCAGAATCGAACGGTGCATCATATCCATTAAAGAAACAAAAGGTTCTTGAACTTGTGCCGCCGGGCGGAGACTGGAGAGATCTTCCGGATGATGTTGCCAGAGACTACATGGGCGGAAGCTGGTATCTGGGAGGCGGAAAAACTGGAATGGCAAGAAGACTTTCCCTTGAAGAACCATCTCTGACCCTGACATGCTCTCCCTGTCAAAAGCAAACGGAAAGATGCCATCCCTTATTTACAAGACCCTTGAGCATAAGAGAATACGCAAGAATTCAGACATTCCCTGACAATTGGATGTTTAAAGGCACATTAAGTGATCAATATAAACAAATCGGCAACGCTGTACCTGTAAATCTTGCATGGGCCGTAGGCAGAGCCATAATAAGGATGCTTAATGAAATGGAAAAGATGAATCCTTCCGCGACATCAGAGTGTTCCGAAGAAGTCCTGTCAATCCTGAATGCACAGAAAAAACTTGTAGTTGTAAAAGACTTAAGAACCGGGACATCTACAATACAATCACGTCACAGACAACTCAGCCTGTTCGATTAGTCTGATATTTTGCAACATACATGAATATCGTGAAAAACAGACAAATTCTAAATATTGCAAATTCCATGAATTTGGATTAACTTTGCATTTTGTAAGTAAATAATAAAACCACAACCCAATAATTATTCCGGTTAATGGATAAGAATACGCTTAACGGTCTGCTGATGATGCTTGCCGTTTTCCTGATTTTCATGTGGCTGCAGCCCAAACACACTGACAGCGACAGCAACACCGAGTCTGAAAGAACATCGCAGGGTGCCCCGGTGGCAGCTCTCGCCGACTCTCTTAGTCCAACAGAACACGAATGGCTCGTGAAAAACATCGTTGACAACGGTGTCCCGGAAACTCTTTCCGACTCAACCCGCGCATACCGTCTCACACAGGGTCCGGTTAACCTCACTCTCGCTGGTGATTCAATCTGGGGAACAGTTGAGGTCGAAGGCGACAAGCTCGCCTGGGGTGACATAACCCGAGGCGACATAAAGAAAGTGGGCATTGACCGCCAACGCAAGGCGATTGCAGCTGTAAAGGCTATGTCCGAATCGCTGGGACGCTACGGCAAGTTCTCAAAATTCCTCGGTAGTTCCGATTCAAAGGTGCTTCTGGAAAATGATGTGCTTAAGCTTGAGCTTAGCGCGAAATCAGGTTCGATAACCCGCGCTGAACTGAAGAAATATGACACCGAATATTCTTCTGACGAGACTGAGAAAAGAAAAGAGAAAGTTGTCATTTTCGAAGGCGACCGCAACCGCTTCAACTTCCAGTTGCCGCTGCCGCAGCCGGTGGAGACCGCCGACCTCTGTTTCACCCCCAGACAGT
>NZ_CAJMXD010000447.1:0-2178 GCF_905219685.1 Barnesiella sp. CU968 | reverse complement strand
GTATGGCAGAATGTCACCACGCTTGATCAGTTCAGAGAACACAAAGCTACCCGACACCGAGGGGTAAATATAGGTGTTATTTCCAGTAGGCAGAGTCGACGATTTATCACCACGGATAGTAGCGTCAAGATATAACAGGTTTTTCCATCCGAGATTGGCAGCCGCGAACAGCGAGTTAATCTGCTTGCGGTAGCTGTTTTCCTGAAGGCTTGTCTCGTTGAAGCTCATAAGGGCAACCACATCCCTAATCTGCATTTCTTGGGCTGTGGTTATATTTGTACGGTTATCGACCTTATAGATGTTTCCACCGGCAGTTCCTGTGAAGTCAAAGTCACCCCAGCGGTTGTTATAGGTCGCTATGAGTTCAAAGTTATACATCTGGTTTTTGAACTGGCTCTGCTGTAAGTAACCTGCCTCATAGCCAGGAGTTGTCGGGGCCTTGAAATCATTGAAATTAAACCAGTTGAGTTCAGCTCCCGCTGTTCCTTTGATTTTGAGGTGTGATGTTACATTATAAATAGCAGATGCGTGTAAACGAAACAGGTCCTTCTTTGAATCATTGAAATTCTTGTAGACGTCCCAATAGGGGTTTATATTATAGGGGTCCATACCGTTCCAGTTGGAATACTCTCCGTTAGCATCCTGATATGTGCGCAACCAACGCTGGTCGTAGGTGGTTGCAAGGGTCATCAGGTTCTTGCCGACGTTAGACTTACTGTCGCCAAGAGCAGGACGATTCTTTACATTTTCGTGGGTATAGTTTACGGTAAAGTCGAGGTCAACCTTCCCCATAGATGTATTGGCACGCAGATTGAAAATGTCACGGCTCATGTGAGTCTTGGGGACAATATCCTTGTTGCGCATATCGGTCAGTGTGAAGCGAATGCCTGTATTGCCTGAATTGGATGAGACTGTAACCGTGTTGTTTGCGGTAAGACCGGTTCTGAAGAATCCGGAGGTATTGTCCGGTATTATAAGATATGGACGCTCCACGCCGTCAAAGTAGCGAAGGACGTTGCTTCCGTCCGCTTTCGGTCCCCAGCTTTTATTGGTATTTGAAACTGCGTCGATACTGTATGTGCCGTTGCTGCCCATACCGTAGATCTGCTGTACGTTATCCCATTTAGAGAGCTGTTTTTCAAATGTCAGTGTTCCATTATACTCTACCGAATATTTTTCTTTTCCGGCTTTCTTGGTGGTGATGAGAATCACACCGTGACTGGCACGGCTACCATATAGAGCGGAGGCGGCAGGACCTTTAAGTACCGACATGCTTTCTATATCATCTGGATTGATGCTTGAGATACCGTCACCAAGGTCGTATCCGCCTGATGTTCCTGCGCTGCCGAAGTTTGTATTGTCAAGAGGCACACCGTCGACAACATATAATGGCTGGTTATTACCGGTCATTTCAGTGCTACCACGCAGAATTACGCGGGTTGATCCGGAAGGACCACCTGCGGTCTGACTTACAACGAGACCTGCCACACGACCTGCCATAGAGTTGATGACGTTAGTTTCTTTGGCTTTTTCAAAGGCATCACCTTTTACTTCGTCAAGACCGTAACCGAGTGCCTTTCGGTCGCGCTTGATTCCAAGAGCAGTGACCACCACTTCGCTGAGCATTTGCGAACTCTGCTCCAGCGTGATTTTCATTGGCGCCTCTGTAGCCTTGACCTCAACAGGCTCATTGCCGACAAAGCTGATTTTTAGGGTAGCACCCGGTGATACCATCAGCGTAAAGTTACCGTCAAGATCGGTAAGTGTTCCATTGCCGGTTCCTTTCTCAATTACTGAGGCACCGATAACTGGGCCTTCAGCATCTTCAACGACACCGGTCACCTTTATCTTCTGAGATGGCGTTGCCGCAGCTGCTCTGGGTTCTGCATACGACTGAAGCGGCATAGCAAAGGATACCGCACCGACAAGCAGAAAACCGCACAGGAGCTTGGTTGTTAAAGTTCTCTGTTTCATGTGTATTGATTAGTTAATTTTAGTTACTTTAATCCAGTCTATATACATCGATGCCGTCTGACCATCTTTTAAGGCTGTTATGCCTTCGATGTCATAGATACCGGTGAATGATCCGCCAACAGCAAGGTTAAACAGAATATAAAAGTCATTTTGAAAATAAGGGCTACCGGTAATGTCAAAACTATGAACTTTGACATCATCTTC
>NZ_CAJMXD010000446.1:0-2181 GCF_905219685.1 Barnesiella sp. CU968 | reverse complement strand
GCGATGAGCAACGGCATGATGGATGTTGCGCGCAACAGTATCTTTCGTCCGGAAAACATATCGTTTTATGACGCGATAGCGATATTCATGGCTGTCATGGTCACAAACATAATTCTGCTCGACAAATTCAATTCATTGGGAATGCCTACATCCACGACTGTCTCGCTTGTTTTTGAATTGCTCGGTGCGACATTTGTGGTGGCATTGTTTAAGATTTCCGCGCCGGAATCAAATCTCGGATTAGGAGATTTGCTGAATGCAGAGCGTGCATTGTCTGTCATACTCGGTATTTTCCTTTCAGTAGCGATTGCTTTTGTATTCGGCACACTCATACAGTTTATTGCCAGGCTTATCTTCCGGTTTGAGTATAAGAGCCGATTAAAATGGAAAGTCGGACTGTTTGGCGGAATCGCCTGCACGGCAATAGTCTATTTTATGCTTCTCAAGGGGATTAAGGATACGTCATTTATGACAGAAAGCCTTAAGGGATGGATAGATTCGAATTCAGTATTGATTTTGTCCGGGTCGTTTGTAATTTTTACAATCCTGTGCCAGATTCTGCATTTTCTGAGAGTAAATGTGCTGAAGGCTGTCGTTTTGGTCGGCACATTCTCATTGGCAATGGCTTTTGCGGGTAACGACCTTGTCAATTTTATAGGTATACCTCTTACATCTTTGGCATCCTATCAGGAATTTATGTCGGCAGGAGGGGGCGATGCGCATAACTTTATGCTTGGTGCCCTGAACAAGCCGGCGCAGACACCGATCTATTTTCTTGTAGGCGCCGGCATGATCATGGTTGTGTCTCTTGCAACCTCTAAGAAAGCGCGTCAGGTCACACAAACCACCGTAGGGTTAAGTTCTCAGAGTCAGGGAGAGGAATTGTTCGGTTCTTCAAGGCTCGGTCGCGCATTGGTCAGAATGTCTTTGAACACATATTATTGGTTGCGAGAACACACTCCTGCAAAAGTCAGACTATGGCTCGGCAGCAGGATGGACAACAGCGTGACACAGGAGGAACCCGGCGCTTCGTTCGATCTTTTAAGAGGAGCGGTCAGCCTGATGGTTGCAAGTGTGTTGATTGCATGGGGCACATCAATGAAATTGCCATTGTCCACTACTTTTGTTACATTTATGGTTGCGATGGGCACATCACTTGCTGACAGGGCATGGGGACGGGAAAGCGCGGTTTTTCGCATTACTGGAGTAATCTCTGTGATCGGAGGATGGTTTATAACTGCCGGTGTCGCATTTATAGGAGCGGGAATAGTAGTCTGCATGATGCATCTCGGAGGAGTGCCTGTGATTATCGCCGGAGGTGTGATTGCGGTTTCACTGCTGATCAGAAGTAACAGGAAATTCAGTAAAAAGAAGAAAGCCGAGCAGAACGAGACTCTATTCCAGACAATACTGTCGACAGAAGATTCTTCAGAAGTGTGGCGACTGCTGTTGATTTACATAAATGAGAAAAATGAGAAATTTCTTGGATTCATAACTGATATTTATGAAAATGTTTCAGCCGGTTTCATAAAAGAAGATTCAAAAATACTGTCTAAAACCGAGAAAATACTTGAACAAGAGAAGAATGTGCTTAAAAGTCAGAGACGTAGACTTACGTTGTGCCTTCGGAAAGTCAGACCTGAGACAGCTATAGAGAAAAGCACATGGTTTCATCTCAACAACAACATGATGATGTCTATGACGTATAATCTGAGTCGGATAGTCGAAGTATGCAAGGAACATGTCGATAATAATTTCAGACCGTTGCCGGCGGTATTTCATGAGAGATATGTTGAGATCAGCGGAAAAGTTGTTGAGCTTTTGCGGGAATCGCGTGCGGCGGTTGCAGACGGAAGTCCTGACAGAATCGATTTGTTGCGCCGCAGATGTGAAGAAATAAAGAAAGAACTTTCCTCTTGTGCCCGAGATGTTTATGAATCGTTGCATTCAGACGATGCTTCCAATATGGCAGTGGCATATGTCTATCTCAATATGTTGCAGGAGAGTCAGGAGTTTATAACGTCTTTGCGAAAACAGCTTCGCGCCTCAGGAAAACTTAACCTTGAACCATCTTCATACAGAAGTTTTTCGCGGTATGGTGCAAGTCTTGCGTAGATGTTTGCCGATTGGATATATTTTTGTAAATTTGAATTTAGAAATGAAATCAGATTACATGAATAT
>NZ_CAJMXD010000445.1:0-2182 GCF_905219685.1 Barnesiella sp. CU968 | reverse complement strand
AAGTGGTAAAGGAGTCCGAAGAGCTTTGCTATTTCCTGCGCCTGCGGATTGTCTTTCAGGTCGAGGAACTTCCGCTTGATGTGCTGCAGGCATGGCAACCTCTTTATCCCGCTCATCCCGCCGATTCCGATATGCCGGTATCCCGAGTAATAGTCGCACTGGAAGGCTCCGCTGAAGCCTCTGATGTGCTGCTCGAAGACTTCGGCCGATCGGGAACCGTCGTCATAGAAGAAGTACACAAGCCCGGTTGTCATTCCGACGAACACCCAGATGTAGCCCTTTTTGATCTTCCTGCCCGAAGGTGTCGCCACCTGCAGCCGCACTTTCTGATAGGTCTCGTCGCCGCAGATATAATTGTCCGCGACTATTGCCTGACCCAGCGCCTTGTATAGATTTTCCAGATGTATCTTTACCTTGCTGACCAGTTTTTGTGCAGTGCCTTTGTCAAGGTCGAAGCCGTGGGCGCGGAAGTATTCGACTGCGTTTTCAAGAGGCATGCAGTGGAGATAGCGTAACTCGGTGAGTCCGGCAATGAAGGAAGAAGTGTACTGCGAGTTGAGCAGCGGCGCGGCGGGGGCGGAGCCTTTGTATATCTTCTCGTCCTGAACATATTTTCTGACCTTGTAGATTATTTTCTTGAAGCGCATTGGCTCCATGACGTAGCGCACCACATCGCACTCGCCTATGAACGTTGCCGCCTCTGGATTGAAGTCGGGGCTGTCCGGCTCCACTACAACGGTCTCTACCTCGCATTCCGGATGAGTCTTTCTTTGGGCACCGTTGTTGGTGCGTTTCTTCTCTGGCTTCTGCTGCCGGGTTCCGGATGTGGCAGGAGTCGACACCGGCTTCGCCTGACGCTCCGACGGCGAGCCTTGCAGACGCTGCACGGCCTGACGAGCAGCTTTTTCTTTGCTTAGTTCCGCGCCTTTCCCTTTTACAGCATCCTCCAACGATGCTATCTGTTTGCGCAGCTCATCTACTGTTGCCACCAGTCTGTCGTTGGTTGACTGGAGTTTTTCATTGGATAAAGTAAGAGAGTTGACAGAGGACAACGCCTCGTCGAGTTGTCCTTGAAGATACTCGATCTGACGTTGCAAAAACTCTATCAACTCATTCTTTTTCATGGTGTAAAGTTACGAAGATTATCTGACATACACAACTTTATGCACCACTTATTTACCTGATTGCTAAAATATTACATTCTATTTTACAGCCATTCTGAAGCGATTCTCCACCATCATCTTCACAGGTGTGAGGCCCCTCATCAGCATATAAAAATCATCCCACTGGAGCCTACGCACGCCGTCATCGCCCTTTTTCAGCACCTCCCGGAAACGACCTTGCGACAGTCTTTTTGTGTACATCAAAAATCCGTCACCATCCCATTTCAGAGCCTTCATAGACTTGCGGTCTTTGGAGAAAAACACATACACATCGCCCGATGCCGGAGAGTGTCCCTTCCACGACCACACCATCTGAGTCAGGCCGCGTATGCCGTAACGCATCGACACCGACCGCTGGCATACCCATAGCCGTAATCCCTGCTCAAGACCCCACATGACCGACCTCCTTTTCCATCTTTCTGACGAACTTTGCAATGACAGCAACATCAGTATCAGCCGGAAAGCTGACCGCCACATGACCGTCGACCTTTACTGTTATCACATTGCCCGTGTCTGCCGGGAGAAAACCCGCCTCCTCGAAGATCACATCCTCAAAGGGTATCTCCTGACATCGCGAACGGGAGCCGCCGGTAAGCATTACATATCCCGGCAAACCTACCACCTTAAGTTTATTCCGCTTAAGATAGCCGTGCATCTGCTCCCATGTAATGCCATGACTTCTATAAAAATCAGCAAACGTGCCCGGTTGTCTGCCATCTGCACATTTCTGTTTAAAATCCTCATAGATAACCGAACAGATATGACTGATGCTTCGGTATCCGGGCAAAGTCTTTATATTCTGAAACTCATTCTTGAGAGTTTGCCGCATCTGACACTGATCTACACTATTGGCTTTGCAATAGGCACTAAACGAAGACGGCTGCCGCCCTGTGGAGCATAGCTCCTTAAACGATAGAAAAACCTGCCTGTAACGTTCTACTTTATCCATAATTCAAATTTTATGGCAAAGTTAGGAACTTTACAGACAAGCTTAAATACGCTATCGCGGACGGTTGTAC
>NZ_CAJMXD010000444.1:0-2185 GCF_905219685.1 Barnesiella sp. CU968 | reverse complement strand
ACTACGACAGTTATGCCCGTAACGGTCCCAAGGTTTATCTCGGTGAATACGCATCGCATACTCCTGACCGTAAGAACACGCTTGAGGCTGCCTTGTCAATCGCCCTTTATCTGACTGATGTGGAACGCAACGGAGATGTTGTCGAGATGACCTCTTATGCTCCTCTGTTGGCAAAGGAAGGACATGAGAACTGGCGTCCGGACATGGTGTTCTTTGACAATGATTCAATCCGTCTCACCCCCGACTACCATGTGCAGAAAATGTATGGCACAAATTCAGGTACTGTCTATTTCCCAGCTAAAGCTTCGTTGTCTGAAAAGTCGGAAGATGTTTCCAGACGATTCGGCTACTCCATAGTCAAGGATGAGGAGAGTGGGGATGTGATTCTTAAAGTTGCAAATCTTCTGCCGGTTACGGTTGATGTCAATGCGGATCTCAAATCGCTTGCAGTCTGTGACGGAGAAGCCTCGGTTTCCATTCTGTCGGGTTCCCCGGCTGAGGAATGCACTAAACCGTATATCTCTTCCGTTTTAATAGAAGGAGGTGTTGTCGGTTTTAATGCCGGACCATATTCCTTTTCAGTGGTCAGAATCCACACAGCAAAGTAATCATAACCGATAATTGGTACGATGGACTATAAGATAATTGAATTGCCACGACATCTTGACAGAAGAGGAAATCTGTCGGTTGTGGAGAACGGCATTCACATTCCGTTTAACATGAAGAGGGCATTCTTCATTTATGATGTTCCGGGTGGAGAAAGCCGCGCAGGGCATGCGCATCATACTCTGTTTGAGTTTATAATTGCAGTTGGCGGAAGTTTTACTGTTCATCTTGATGACGGCAGTTCGAGAGAATCGATATTGCTGAACAAGCCTTATCAGGGTCTGCTCGTGACCCCCGGCACATGGTCGCATCTGGTTGATTTCTCTTCAGGCGCCGTTGCATTGGTTCTGGCATCAGATTTCTATGATGAAGATGATTACATTCGTGATTACGGTGATTTTATAAATCTAAAGCGGAATGGTAAAGTTTCTTGATTTACAGAGAATAAATGATTCTTTTGAACCGGAACTTACAGAAACCGTAAATCGGGTGATACGCTCAGGATGGTATCTTCTGGGTGAGGAAAACAGATGTTTCGAAGAGGAATATTCAAGATATATTGGCGTGTCCCATACGGTGGGATGCGCCAATGGTTTGGATGCGCTGACATTAATACTCAGAGCGTATAAGGAACTTGGTGTCATGAGTGATGGTGACGAGGTTATTGTGCCGGCAAACACATATATCGCGACAATACTTTCCATAACGGAAAACTCTCTTGTTCCTGTGCTTGTAGAGCCGGATAAGGATACGCTGCAGATTGATATTGCAGGAATCGAATCTTGCATAACACCGCTAACCAAGGCAATCATGTCGGTGCATCTATACGGAAGATGCTCGCACACATCGGAATTGGATGAATTGCGCAGGCGTTACAACCTGAAACTTATAGAAGACAACGCGCAGGCTCACGGGTGTATGTTCAAAGGACAGCGTACCGGTTCATTGGGAGATGCCGCCGCTCATAGTTTTTATCCCGGGAAGAATTTGGGTGCGTTGGGAGATGGCGGCGCTGTCACTACCTCCGATGCTGTCCTTGCCGGAATGGTGCGTCGTCTTGCGAACTATGGCTCTGACAGAAAATATGTATTTGATGCAGCCGGGCGCAACTCGCGACTTGATGAGATACAGGCAGCTGTGCTGAGGCTTAAATTGAAACGGCTTGATTCCGATAACAGGCGTCGCCGTGCGATTGCCGCCAGATATATCGCAGAGATTGACAACCCGATGGTATCTATACCCTCTGGAATAGGAGAAGTCGGCGAAATGAATGTTTATCACCTGTTTCCGGTTTTATGTAGGCAAAGGGAGCAATTGCAGCAATATCTCTCGGTAAACGGTGTCCAGACGCTGATTCACTATCCAATACCGCCTCACCGACAAAAATGTTATGCCTCAAAAGGAATATTAAGGCACTATTCCACGTTATCTATTACTGAATGCATTCATAACATGGAATTGTCACTGCCGATCTCACCGGTCATGACAGACGATGAGGTGACAGAGGTAATAGCCAAGGTAAATAATTTTAATAGCATATAGAATATGGCACTGCCCAATGACCCGATAATGTTGTATA
>NZ_CAJMXD010000443.1:0-2195 GCF_905219685.1 Barnesiella sp. CU968 | reverse complement strand
AGCTACTCAAGAGCGGAGAAGCCTCTGTGAGTATGCGTATCACTGTGGACGGACAGCGCGTAGAAAATAATATCCGCAAAAGTATCCTTCCCAATCTGTGGGATCAGTCAAAGGAACGTGCGAAAGGCACGAGCAAGACTGCCGTTGACCTCAACCGTTTTATCGAGGAAGCCCGCATCAAAATCCACCAGATAATAACCGAGCTTCAGCAGAACGGCGAGGAAATCACTCCCGCTGTGGTTCAACAGCGTTTCTACGGCATCGGACAGGTTCGCAAACAGGAGCGGACAATCCTTCAAGTAATTCAGGAACACAACGAAGAAGCGGAGAAACTAATCGGCAAGGACTTTGTGAAGATTACCGTCAGACGCTACGAGTCGATGAAGCGTTACCTCTGCGAAATGATAAAGGAGAAATACGATGTGCCCGACCTGCCCCTTTCGGATTTTACCGGCGAGGTAATCCGCGCCTACGAGGTCTATCTCAAAACGGAGAAAGACCTTTGCCAGAACACGCTTATCCGCTACATGAAGGCGTTGAAGAAGATTACAAACCGCTGCATCGCCAACGACTGGATACACAAAGATCCGTTTGCCGGAATTAAATTCCGCGAGGAACCCACCGACCCGGAGTTTCTCACTATCGAGGAAGTCAACCGCATCTATGAATGTGATCCGGGAAGCAAGCGATTGGAGGTGGTGCGTGATATGTTTCTGATGTCGGCGTTCACTGGCCTTGCCTTCACTGATGTTTCCCAGCTTACCGAGGAACATATCGTGACCGACAACGAGGGGAATAAGTGGATACGCAAGCCCCGTCAGAAGACGCGCCAAATGAGCAATATTCCCCTGCTGGATATTCCTCTTGAAATAATAGAGAAATATCGCGGCGACAAGAAGGCGGCGAAAAAAGGTGTGTTGCTCCCCATTCCGAGCAATCAGGTGATGAACCGCTATCTGAAAGAGATTGCCACAATCTGCAAGATTGACAAGTATCTCACCACCCATGTGGCCCGGCACACATACGCCACCGTCTGCCTTTCGCAAGGCGTTAGTCTGAAAAACGTGTCGAAGATGCTCGGACACGCCAGCGTTAAAATGACCGAGCGTTACGCCAGAGTGCTTGACTCATCAATCCTGCGTGACATGAACAGCATCAGGGACACCATGAACCTCGGCAAACCGAAAAAGCAGAAGGTCAAGGAAGAATCAGACAAGGAAGCAATCTGAGCAGTTCTGCATTAAAAGATAAAGGAGATGATATTTCCCACACGGGGTATCATCTCCTTTAATTGTTTCATACCGTTTGAAAGCGGAGAGAGGTGTGGCAGTCAGCCATGAATGGACCAAGACCGCCACGCCACTCTCCGCTTGTTGTTGCAATCCACGGGCATAGACAATGATGTGAAATCATAGACTATGCCTTATCGGGATTGGACTGTGCCATTATCAGTTTTTCAATCATTCTTTTTCAGAGGGTTCAGAACCATCGGCAACACTGACGGTTGCCGGGTCTATATGTTGTTTCGGGCTGTCATATCGGGGGTACCGTTTTCAATCATAGCATCACAATAACAGATGGGCAAGTATAAGTAGCTCGCCTGATTAAACGTATGGCTAAGGAATGTTCATTCAGTCATGGAAAAATCTCCACGCTCCTGCGGAGGTAGTATTTGTTCCTGCCTGCCTGAACATTCCTTTTTTGTCGCCATACGTCATTGAGGCGTCGAGCAACTCATACAGCCACACCGTCATTGGACGCATGGTTAAAAAAAAGTACCCACCGATATGACAGCTACAAAACAACATAGAAATTTAGGTCGAAGCGAAGCTCACCAAACCTCCCATCAATACCGCATAATCAAAGGGTTGGCGAAAGTGGTTGGTTGCATAATCGGCTTAATAGTGGCTCTGATAATGTGGGTTGTAGTCCGACCGATACTCCGAGGTGTGGGGTGGCTAATCTCCATACTGACGATGATAGCGATAATCTATTGGTTAATGACACTCTAAAATATTACGACTATGGCAAACAAGAATGAAAACAAAGGTACTATGGCATTTGCGGACACTATCCGTCACTACCTTGAAAAGAGAGCCGAGAATGACGTGCTTTTCGCCGTCAAGTTCGCAAACCCCTCAAAGTCCGTAGAGGACTGCGTGACCTATATAATCAACGAGGTCAAGAAAAGCGGT
>NZ_CAJMXD010000442.1:0-2216 GCF_905219685.1 Barnesiella sp. CU968 | reverse complement strand
GCCAGCACAAATAGCAAATTGCCATCCAACTCTTGACCTCGAATTTGATTAACACTTTTTAAGAGACACTAGTGACAGATATACATAGATTTGATATATGTTTCATGGTAAGTCTTAGAAGCTGTTTAAAAGCTACAGAAAAATGTAACAAGAAACGGTACGCTGAAATCCACCACAAATCCGTGATAGATGGAAAGCACCACAAATTCCTTGCCGGAGACGTTAGTAATTATCGGCAAAGTAGTATCCATGCTCGTGGCTCCACCCGAAGAAATCGGAGCAAGAGNTCCGAACCATCTGTATATCAGCGGAGCACCGAGAAGCGTTATGATCTCACGACATATATTCGCAAGCAGCGCTATGGTTCCGAGTTCCGCACCCCTGTATTCTGTAATGAATATGCTTGACAGAGAATAATATCCGAAGCCGGATCCTACAGCAAGCATATCCGAGACACTTCTGTCGGGGAATAACAAAGAGATCGCCGAGCATCCCGCCAAGGTTCCGATGATTGTTATCAACGGAAGCAGCAACATCACACCGCTTTGGGTGCGCAGACTTTTCAAGGCTGAGAAATCACTGCCCACACCGATACCAACGCAAAACATCAGCATTGCAAGAGCTGTAAAGCTGACATCAAAACCGAAATCATCGATATGCAGCAGTCCGGTCATGCCGGCGATAATGCCGAGAATAAAGAAACCTACTATTATAAGACTTCCTTTCATCGCACTTCACCCCCTTTCCCGGATTCACGTGTTTTCCTGCGCACCGCAACCCGCCATAATGCATACGCGAGAATTGATGACCCGGCAACGCCTCCAGACGTGATAACCAGAGCCTCCATTCCTAAGGAAGCAATTCCCTTTACTATTCTTTCATCACCTCCGGCTTCGACACCCAACAGGAAAAGCAACAGCCATATGAGCACAGAGATTATTCTTCCGAGGAGACGGAGATTCCGTCTCCTCAGAAGCCATCCGGCTAAAATACCGGATGCCATTATAAGAATAATCTTAAACATGGATACCTTTTATTCGATTAGTTATAATGCTGAATTGGAATTTATTTCAGTAAGAGGAACAGGATAGAAAGCCTTCGACTCGTCAAAACCGGGACGACCGGCATTCTTCAGAGCCTCTGCTGTCTTTCCCCAGCGGCGGAGGTCATACCAACGCCAGTTTTCAAGAGGAAACTCTATCATACGTTCATGTTCTATCTGCGCACGCACCGCATCCTGCGTCGTGCCCTGCATCGGAGGCATGTCTCCATGCACATCCCTGATTTCATTAATCAGCGGAACCGCGAGTTCTGGATGTCCCTGCTCGTTCAAAGCCTCCGCCTTCATGAGCAATACATTTGAATAACGCATTAAGGGAACATTTATCGCACAATAATTGGTTTCAAGTCCCGCCATATCCGCAGGCATGAATTTACGGAATGCAGGCTTGTCCGCGCCATTGAACCAGTCATCGTAGTCATGTCCATACACCCTTCCGCTGCCGTCGTTATAGTAATCGCATTTAAAGAAGATGGTTGCATACATGCGGGAATCATAACGTCCCGTAGTAGCTGTCATTCCCTCTTTGCGGAACTCATTCATAAGAACGGTGGATGGAAGAATCTCATCCCAACCCCAGAGTTCGCTGCACCCAATCCAGCGATGCATCTGTGTACGGTAATTGGCACCGTTTGCAGTGCTCATCGATGTCTGAAGTTCGAAAACCGACTCCTTGCAGTTTTTATTCGATGCATCGAACATAGAAGCGTAATTCTTCTCAAGACTATAACCTGTAACTTTGTCAAGGGCAGTCACCGCAGCTTTAAGGAACTCGTCCTTGCGCGCCGGCTCCTCATATGCACGCGTGAGGTTGGCAAAACCAAGATAGGCGTAAGCTGCCCCGCATGTGGCACGGCCAAGATTATCTGAGCCATATCCGGCAGGAAGAGAAGTCGCATCTGTCAGATCCTGCATTATGAAATCCCAGGTATCCGTTCTGGATGACAATCCACGGTTCAGATCATCCGGGTCGGTGATATAATGGTCTCTTACAATTATTTCCTTCCAGTTAAGTATCAGTTTCAGATGATAATACGCACGCAGGAATCTCGCCTCTTTCACAATCTGAGAACGTACAGAAGGATCAATGGCTCCGTCAGGAATCTCAGCCACTTTCTCTATGACCTGATTCGCAAAACTTATACCTGTATAGTGA
>NZ_CAJMXD010000441.1:0-2222 GCF_905219685.1 Barnesiella sp. CU968 | reverse complement strand
ATACTGACGGAAAGGTGGTTCACCCCAGTTCTCGACTCCTATCAACGCTATCGAATCTCCTTGTCTGCTGATGAACGTATGCCCATTGTTCAGCATACGCCACCCTATCTGACGCTGCCACATCCTCATCAAGGCATTGTTTGAATCACGTTCCGAGGGGAAAGACCAGTCCATATAATCTCCGTAATCGTGGTTGCCAAGAACCGAATACACTCCGTCACGAGCTTTGAGTCGGCTCAAAACACTTAGAAATGGCTCCATCTCCGAAGTCTCTCTGTTCACGACATCACCTGTAAACACAATCAGGTCTGGATCAAGCGAATTAATTCTGTCAACAAGACGGCTTACGAACGAAGTGTCATTTCCCCATGTTCCGACATGGGCGTCACTGAACTGTACTATCCTGTAGCCGTTGAACTTTTGTGGAAGTCTCCCTGAAACGACAGTGACATTCTCCACAACAATCTCATTTCTGGTAAACAACGCTCCCCACCACATGAGTATGAAAGCCACAAGCGACAACGGTATACCGGCATATACACCGTAATTTACCCTCCTGCCTTTTCTTTTGGAACGGAACAATCTGCCAACAGCGGAAAATACCACATACAACAATTTGGGAACATACACCGAAAAATACGTGTATATCATCCACATAAGAGGAATTAACGAACTCGACTCTCTTGCAGCCGGCCAAAACGCGATAACAGTGACAAGACCCCAGAACAACACTGACGACACTGAATAGCTCCACACGGCGGCTTTCTTTCTATACCTGCAATAACTCAATATATCACGCAGGATATAGCAGTCTGTAAGAATTGTGAAAATATAAAAGAGGATTATAGAGAGCACTGAGAATTCACGCATTGTCTACCTGGTATTTACGACTTATTCAAGTCCTCCGAGAATAGTCTTGAGTTTATTCTTAAGAGGATTTGCATACATATAAAGCATCATCTCCATCATATAGTCCCGCTCCTCTTCCTTAAGGTCAGCGACATCGACTTTTGCAAGCTGACGGTTGAAATAATCAAGAGTCTCCCGCTTCTGTTCTTCCGTGTATTTACTTGAAAAACGGGTTGTCTTATGCAACATGTCATATGCCACATAATTTATTGTGAAGATTTCATAACTTCTATGTATAGCCTGATCCACAAGACACCCGACGTATTTAGCTGCCGTGTTGTTGTCTTTAAAGTCGCCGAGCTGGTCGAGCTTTGTGTTTATGCGCGGAGTGAGCTGAAAATGGACTTTTCCCTTGAATTGAAGAAGACCGGTCTCCATGCTGAAAAGATCATCACGCTGCGACTTTTTGAAATTGGGGTCTCTGCGACGCAACATAAACTCCCGCGCCTTGAGGTAATCGTTCGGGTCATACTCGTAAGAGATTGAGACAGGCATGAGGTTTATCTCTTTCAGCCGCTCCATAAATGAGCCTTCGCCACCAAGAGCCAACATCTTGACCAACGATTCCTGAGTATGGTCAGAACTGTCCTTAGCACGCCCCTCGCGCTGCGCGATCCATATTGATTCTCGCTTCTCTATGATTGTATGATGAATATAGGCTGAAAGTTTTTTTGCAGCCTCCAGACCTTCCCGCAACCCGGTGTTACGTTTTACAATAAAACTCTTGTTGAGTCTCACCAGATCGGATATCCAATCAAAAATAAGAAGATTATTGCCTATTGCCACTTCCGAAGTCGGCAGCCCTTTGCGCAGAAATGCAAGATTAAGGAAAGAGGCATCGAGCACAATATCCCTGTGATTGGTTATAAATGTATAGTTGAAACCCGGATTAAGATATTTGAGTCCGCCGAGAGTTATACCGGAAGTAGTAGTCTTCGCCAGCATCTCCAGAAACGGAAACATAATCTGAGTCTGAAAGTCATATTTATTGTCGATTTTCAGCAACTCACCGATCAGAACCGGCACATCATCCTTAGGCATGGTATAATTCACGGCATGGAGAAAGCCCGGCTCTTTTACCAGCTGGCTCATCTTTTCATGAAACACAGAGTCATCATGCGGAGCGATGTCGCTGAAATCTAATTCTTGTGCACTCATATATTAGTTTTAATATGCTGTTAATCATTATTCACTCCTTTGAAAGAAAACAGAAAGAGGAATTTACAAAGTTAACAAATAATCACTGGCGTCTCTTAAAATCTGTTAATGCGAAATTGTTAAACTCTGTATTCATGTTGGTTACGCGATTTTCT
>NZ_CAJMXD010000440.1:0-2225 GCF_905219685.1 Barnesiella sp. CU968 | reverse complement strand
GTGCCGAATGGAAGATTACTGCCTTCAATCAGTGGATTGGAGGATGTCCCTGAAGCAGAGGCTGCAAACGTAACCATAGTCAGGGCTGTAAGTGATTTGAAAAATGTGTTCATATTATTCGATTTGTTGTAATTGTATTCCATGAGAAGCAATATATGTGCCAAATACTTTGTAAATTTACAAAAAATATCCTTAATGACGATTGTTCGCATCTTTATCCATGAAAAAAAGTTTAAATTGTTAAATAGCGTTATTGTGGAAAAATTTCATTAATTTTGCACACTCATTTAGAGAGTGACTGGATTTAACTTTCATTCACGTGAAATTCCCTCGAAAACACCTCTTCATATAAATGAAAGTTAAATTCAAAAATACTCTTGGTTTCTCAGTTTTTTTCAAGGTGAAAAAGTGTTATTATCTTTCAATTATATTAAAATATGGATTGGCTTATAGATCTTGTGAGGCCCTTTAATGACTCGCTTGCGAGCACGATTCTTCTTTATTCCTTTGTTATTTTTGCCGGTATTTATCTTGGCAAGATTAAGATTTTCGGGATATCGCTTGGTGTTACGTTTGTGTTGTTCGTAGGTATTATTGTCGGGCATTTCGGTTATCAGGCTGATAACAACGTATTGCATTTCCTACGGGAATTCGGATTGATATTGTTTATCTTTTCGATAGGTATGCAGGTCGGACCTGGTTTCTTCTCTTCGTTTAAAGACGGAGGTGTTAAAATGAATCTGCTTGCAGTGACGGGAATTTGTCTTAATGTTGTCATCATGCTGGCGATTTACTTTATTCAAGGCGGTGCGTCCGGAGATACTTCAATATCTCAGCTTGTTGGTATTATGAGTGGTGCTGTTACTAACACACCTGGTCTCGGAGCCGCACAGCAGACATATTTGCAGGTGAATGCGGAAGGATATGATGTGAGTCAGCAGATGTCGATGGGTTATGCCGCCGCGTATCCTCTCGGTGTGGTCGGAATAATACTCACAATGATTCTTATCAGAAAATTTTTTAAAATTGACACCAATGCTGAAATCGCAGAAATAGAGCATGATGAGAAAAGTTCAATGCTTGCTCCCCACATTGTGTCTCTGCGGGTCACCAACCGCATGGTTGACGGTCTTTCGATGAAGAAACTTCATACTCTGATATCATGTGACTACGTTATTTCAAGAATCGAGAAACCGGACGGAACTGTCATTATACCGAAATCGGAGGATGTGATAAATTATGATGACGTCTGTCTTGTGGTTTGTTCTCAGAAAGATGAGGAGATGTTTACCAGATTTATAGGTCCGGTCATCGAAAAGACTTGGGAACGTGAAAAGGGTCCTGTAGTATCGCGTCGCATTCTTGTAACCAAGACAGAGTATAATGGAACCAAACTTGGTTCAATGCGTTTACATTCCGCTTATAATCTCAATGTTACAAGGGTTAACCGAGCCGGTGTGGATCTTGTCGCCGGTCCTAATCTCCGTCTGCAGATGGGTGACAGGCTGACAGTTGTAGGTAAGCTTGATGACATAAATAACCTTGCAAACCGTCTCGGAAACTCGATGAAACGTCTGAACGAGCCTAATCTGATAACTATGTTTATCGGCATCTTCCTCGGCATTCTTGTTGGTAGCATCCCTTTGCAGTTCCCGGGTATGTCAGTTCCGATGAAACTCGGTCTTGCCGGAGGGCCGCTTGTGGTGGCAATTCTGATTGGTGCTTACGGACATAAGTTCCATCTTGTCACTTATACCAATTCCTCAGCAAATCTTCTGCTTCGGGAGATGGGAATATGTCTTTTCCTCGCATCCGTAGGGATTGCAGCCGGAAAGGATTTCTTCGCTACGGTATTTAATACACAGGGTGCGCTATGGGTAGGTTATGGATTTATCATAACTGTTGTGCCACTTATTGTAATGGGCATTATTGCAAGAGCAAAATTCAAAATGAATTACTTCTCTATCATAGGTATGATGAGCGGAGGTTATACGGATCCGCCGGCTTTGGCATATGCCAACAAACTCGCCAACAATGACGCGCCGGCTGTTGCCTATTCCACTGTTTATCCTCTTACAATGTTTATGCGTGTGATCGCCGCTCAGTTGGTAATCTTGTTTTTTGTATAACAGTAATCTTTTGTTTTAAGGTAAACGTCCCATAAACCGCCTTGCCTGACCGGCTGGGCGGTGTTAATTTTGCGGAGCAACCCAAAAATCATGGAT
>NZ_CAJMXD010000439.1:0-2239 GCF_905219685.1 Barnesiella sp. CU968 | reverse complement strand
TTTAAAGATAAGTAATAAATATAAAACCCAAATAAATTTACCCAAAATAAACAAAATTTAAAATGACAAAGATTGGTATCAACGGCTTTGGCCGTATAGGACGTTTCGTATTCCGTGCCTCCACCAAGAGAGAAGACATCGAGGTAGTTGCAATCAACGACCTTCTTCCTGTAGATTACATGGCTTACATGTTGAAGTATGACACAATGCACGGTCGTTTCGACGGCACTGTAGATTACGATCTCGAGAAGAGCCTTCTCATCGTAAACGGCAAGGAAATCCGCGTAACAGCATGCCGCGACCCCAAAGAGATCAACTGGGGCGGTGTTGGCGCCGAGTATGTTGTTGAGTCAACAGGTCTTTTCCTCACAGAGGAGAAAGCTCAGGCACACATCGAGGCTGGTGCGAAATACGTAGTTATGTCTGCACCTTCAAAAGATGCTACTCCTATGTTCGTTGTAGGTGTTAACGAGAATACTTATGCCGGTCAGAAGTTTGTTTCCAACGCTTCTTGCACAACCAACTGTCTTGCTCCTATCGCCAAAGTTCTCCACGAGAAATTTGGTATCAAGGAGGGTCTCATGACAACCGTTCACTCTACAACTGCCACTCAGAAGACTGTTGACGGTCCTTCTATGAAAGACTGGCGTGGTGGTCGTGCCGCTTCAGGCAACATCATCCCCTCTTCAACAGGTGCTGCAAAGGCTGTAGGTAAAGTTATCCCCGAGCTCAACGGCAAACTTACAGGTATCTCTATGCGTGTCCCCACTCTTGACGTATCTGTGGTAGACCTTACTGTAAACCTTGAGAAGCCCGCTACAAAAGAGGCTATCTGCGCTGCTATGAAAGAGGCTGCAGAGGGCGAGCTCAAAGGTGTGCTCGGCTACACTGAGGATGCAGTTGTAAGCTCTGACTTCCTCGGTTGCCCCCTTACTTCAATCTTCGATGCAAACGCCGGTGTTTACTTGACCGACAACTTCGTGAAAGTAATCTCCTGGTATGACAATGAGATCGGTTACTCAAACAAGGTTCTCGACCTCATCGCTCACATGAAGAAAGTAAACGGCTAATAAGAGTCAGAATCTTCAGAACAGAACGGTCCGGAAATTTTCCGGACCGTTTTTTTGTGGATTGGGGTATTTTTTTATAATTTTCGTGCAAACTGCAAATAATATGAGAATAAAAAGATTCGGGGTCTGTATAGCGGCTCTGTGTGCAGTGGCTGCTGTTTCGGCGGCAACTGAAACCGGAGACAAGGAGCCTTTCTGGCTCGGCGGGGATATTTCAGGCATGAACGCCACTCGTCTTCGCGTCTGGGTGAATCCCAAGGACGGTTTTTGCTCTCCGGAGGATGTGCTGAAGATGGCAAAACGTTCACAGGCTCTGGGTATGCCTGTGATGATTGACTTCCACTATTCCGACTGGTGGGCGGATCCGGGCAAGCAAAATCCTCCCAAGGCATGGCTCGGCATGACTCTCGAACAGACGGAAAAAGCTCTCGCCGACCATACGCGGCAGACACTCCGGCTTCTTAAGGACAACGGCATCGACGTTAAATGGGTGCAGGTGGGAAACGAAACGACCCACGGCTTTTTATGGCCTATGGGTCGTTTCGAGGAGAACCCCGTGAACTATGCGTCTCTGACGAAAGCCGGGATAAAAGCGGTGCGCGAGGTATATCCTGAAGCAGAAGTTATCATTCATCTCGATAACGGTTTTGATCAGGGATTGTATGACCGAGTGTTCGATTCACTGAAGTCAAACGGAGTGGAGTGGGATACCATCGGCATCAGTGTCGATCCTTATTGGACGCCAGAGTGGAATGCAGAGGATGACTACCGTCTCGGAGCGTTATCGCGCAATATGCCCACAGTCATCATGGATGCCTTTAAGGAAGCTGCCTCGTCTGCTCGTTGAGTACAGACCGGATGTCGAACGTGCCTTTGGCTCGGATCACGCTGAGTTCTGACGCTTCTTCTGAAACTATCAGGAGATTCTTCAGTTTCATGCTTCTGTCATCAATATGACCGTATATGAGTGTTGTTTCCGGACCGTCGTGCGTTTCAAGGATAAGCTCGCTCCTGTCGCTGTCGATCGCATCTTTGACGCATTTCATAATTTCCTTTCTTCCTTTCATTCCTTGACAGTCGACGATGGTAATGCTCTTGAATCCTTTCAGGATTTTTCCTGCATCTTTGTCATCAATCGATGCAACAGAGCCAATCATCCATCCTACTCC
>NZ_CAJMXD010000438.1:0-2262 GCF_905219685.1 Barnesiella sp. CU968 | reverse complement strand
CGTGCTAAGTATGCACGATACCCGAAATACTGAACCGGACGATACAGTCTGAGAATCTGCACCCTGTCACCGATGCCGCTTTTGTATAGCTTTACCTTTCCATCGAGAAGACAATATAGGTTTTCAGGAGTCTCTTTCTCAGCGTAGATTATCTGATTCTTCTTGTATTGCTCGTATTTGAAATTGTCAGTGACAATTCGCTTCTCTTCCGGACGAAGTGCATTCCACATCTCCGAAAGATCATCTCCAATGATTCGCTCTAATGTACTTTTTTTAATCATATTCACCTGCTGTGATACTGGAAATAACAGGGTTTTCTGTTTTAAAACACAAATTTATAACAAAATTCGTTAAAAATGAAATTTTTAGTTCTTAAAATTTCTGACCGGTTTCCCGTTTGGTGTTCTCGGAAGATGCTTGGTAAAAATAATTTCCTTGGGTCTCATGTAATTTTCAAGCATATTCCTGCATTCATTTTCGATAAACGGCCTTTCAGACTCTTCCGCTTCCGCAATCATAATTATGCGCTCACCCCATTTTTCATCGGGTCTTGATGTGATTATGAAAGGGAATGTAATTGTGCGGGAAAGTATATCCTCCACACGTTCCGGATTGATTTTACGTCCTCCTGAAATCATAATGTTGTCAAGTCTGCCGTCGATAAAAAATTCGCGGGGAGATACAATACGCGCGGAGTCGTTGGTTCTGACAGACTGCCAGCCGGGGATATCTATCACAAGTGCCTCATCTGAAATCGTCACGGTTATGTCTCCGAGTGTCCTGAATGGTTCAGGCTCTGATTTGATGCGGCGCAATGCTATGTGAGAGGCTGTCTCTGTCATGCCATAGCTTTCATATGCATTCAATCCGCTTTTCTCAATCCTGTGTCGCAAAGATTCCGGAATACTTGAGCCTCCCACAAGCATGGCGTCAATTACCGGCATGTCTTTAATGTTGTCAAGTATGTATATGACCTGAGAAGGGACAACAGACAAAAGCGAAATTGGCTCGCCCGAATAGCCGTCAAGCGGTCTGTTGCTTGGTGTCTCCCAAAGAAATCTGCATCCCGCGGCTCTTTGGCGGACCAGCATCATTTTTCCACCGATGAAATCAGGGGCGATGCACGAATAGAGAAGGGAATCTCCAGTGAGACCGAAAAAGTCTATGGTTCGGAGGGCACTGTTGACCATTTCTTGTTTAGGGAGCAGTATTTCCTTGGGTGCTCCGGTTGAACCGGAGGTGCGGCATGTTATCATGTCTCGGCTGTCCCATTCTTGCGCAAAATCCTCGTATGTCATAAAACAGTTTATGTTATACTTATCATGTAATTTACCGCCAATCAAGTTTGTCAATTACATCGCGGTCAAGAGTGGCATCAGGGTTATATTTCAGTTTCTCGCCGTCCGTATATATAGGTGACGGGATATTGTTTGTGAATAATGCTCCCGTACCGAGTCCCTGCGGACGCTTCTGATTCAAAGTGGCGACCCATTGAGAGAGCGCGTTCAGTCCGATATTTGATTCCAGAGAAGATGTTATCCACCAACCTATGTTTCTTTCGTCTGCCAGTCTGATCCATTCACCGGCGCCGGAAAATCCACCTTCAAGCGAGGGCTTTATCACGATATATGCCGGTTTTATCGAGTCAAGAGTCTCTGCCTTGGATTCGGGAGTGAATTTTCCGATCAGCTCTTCGTCCAATGCAATGGGAATGGGGGAGACATCGCACAGGAATCTCATGAGTTGAGGATTCCCGGCTTTTATGGGTTGTTCGATTGAATGCACATCGAGATCTGCAAGATGTCTGAGTCGTGCCAAAGCGTTATCCATGGTGAAGCCTCCGTTGGCATCCACCCGGATTTCGATTTTGTCACTGTCATATCTTTGCCGGATAAACTCTATCATCCCGATTTCCTTGCTCCAGTCTATAGAAGCTATTTTCAGCTTGATACATTTGAATCCTGCGGCAAGTTTATCCTCAATCCGAGAAATCATTTCCTCATAATCTCCCATCCATATAAGTCCGTTGATTGTAATATCCTTATCGCCGATAATGAATGGTGAATTAAAGTAGATCCCTTCACATCCGGCGGTGAAATCCCTTATAGCCTGTTCAAGACCCATTTGAAGAGAGGGGAAGCAGGACAAGTCAGTCTGCAAGCCAAGACGTATGTTTGCCTGCAGTTCCATCAGCTTATAGAAATATCTTTCATCAGCTTCAGGTGACAGTCCGGGAAAGACTGCTGCCTCTCCAATACCATA
>NZ_CAJMXD010000437.1:0-2270 GCF_905219685.1 Barnesiella sp. CU968 | reverse complement strand
ATTTAATATGCCATACGAGTATTACCCACTTCAGAACACTCTTCCATTTCTCGATCTGCTACCTGTGGAAGAGAATCTTTCCGCCGAAATCACGGCACTTAAAACTGTGGCATCAAACTCTGATGCAACGATTGAAACAATCCTCGCACGAAAAGATGCTACTCTTCTGTTCATGACAATGGCTGTCAGCATGACATCTAAAAATGAGATGCCAATCGTTCGCGCATATACCGGAGATATTCCTACCGATATTCGAGGTATTCATCGCGCTGGGCCTCAGAAACTGTATCATGTGGCGCCACATTTCTACGTGGAAGACTCCAGAATCATGCAATACTGGAACAAGCCCTTCGAAACAGAGACGTTGCTGTCCAACTTCAAGGTGTCGATTGGGATGGATTTTTCGATGACAAACGAAATGACCCGTCCTCAAAAGATGTACGCTTCATTTCTCAACAAGCTATGGGTAGCGTGGCTCCAGTCAAGAGGATATAATGTGATTCCAAACGTTTCATTCCCCGATGAATGGGAAGAGGACTATTGGCTTGAAGGTTGGCCAAAGCATTCTATCATAGCAATCAGCAGCGTCGGTGTCACCCACCATGGAAATCCGGAAGAATGGCTAAAAGCCGTAAAACGAGTCCGTGAGGAATTGCAACCGATTTGCATCCTTCGCTATGGCCCTCTTATTCCCGGAGAGGACACCGAGAACTGTATCTATTTTGCTAACGACAACAACAGATCTGCAAATGGGTGGCAATAATACTTATAAAAAAGAACTCGGAGGCGTACCTGAATATCTCCAGACGCATAACGAATTACCAAATCGAATAGAAGGCCACAAAATTCTTCTTCAGAAAGGAAATGACAGCCGTGTCAAAATACCTATGAATTCTAATTCGGAATCCCCCATTTATCTCGGAGCTCATCGCAAAGAAGATGGTACAATTGAGATAACAACATTCGGGATATACGAAAAGCATAAGTGTATTGGGCAGGTAGACCTAAAATTCGATAAGCAAGGCAATCTTATTCCGTTTGCCAATAATGGAGAAGGATCTTCACATTATCATAAATTTTCGGAGAATCCTTCAACCGGCATGGTGAGTCGTAAAAGTGGTCAGAAAAATAATCATCATCCGATAGATGATAAATATGACTCGCTTATCCAAAAGATTATTGAATATAATAAAGCGAAACACAGATGAACAATATGTCGCAAAACTTACCCAAACGGAATCATGATGTTGTTGTTAACAATTTTTTCGGAGAGGGCAAAAACCTTGAAATGTGGCAGCTTGGCTGGCAACCAGAAAACAGACGTGAGACAAAATCATCAGTCTCTAAGAAAATCTTCCAATCTTATATTGAAGAAGGTGGTTTTAACATGATTTTCTATTATGTTGGTGACGGCAACTTCTATGGTATACATGCTGAAAACTGTCCTATACCTGTTTTCCGATTTAGAAAAGAAGCAGGAGAGTACGTATATGATCAACTCGGAGACAGAGACACTCATGACTATTATGAGGAAGAGATTCTATACATGATTCCATGTGATGAAAGCGTATGGGATACTGTAAATATTGATGGCAAATCTCTTGAAGAAATTCTTCAGGATTCCTACATCGTCAACATCAGCTAATCGCATCATTCTTCCGAAACAATTATCCTCCGGAATACTACTTTCCCGTATGAAAGAACGTATATTCCGGAGGATGTTTTTAGTTGTCGGATTTTAGCCAAGAAAATGGATTTTGGCCAAGAAAACCGCGACAACTGAGGCCATCTGAGGATATGAAAATACATAAAAAAGTCAGTGGTCAAGAAAATAACCTCTTCTTAACCACTGACACTCAATTATTTACACTATTAATATTCCTCCTCGTTGAAGAAGAAATCGTCTTTGGAGGGGTAGTCGGGCCAGATTTCTTCGATGCTTTCGTAGATTTCACCTTCGTCTTCGATTTCCTGAAGGTTCTCGATTACCTCAAGCGGTGCTCCACTGCGCATCGCAAAATCTATAAGTTCCTCTTTTGTTGCAGGCCATGGCGCGTCTTCAAGTTTCGACGCCAATTCAAGTGTCCAATACATATGATGATATTTTTAAATTTTAAACTTCTATATTATTCCTGACAATAGT
This sequence comes from Barnesiella sp. CU968, assembly GCF_905219685.1. Taxonomy (NCBI): domain Bacteria; kingdom Pseudomonadati; phylum Bacteroidota; class Bacteroidia; order Bacteroidales; family Barnesiellaceae; genus Barnesiella; species Barnesiella sp. CU968. The sequence goes on along the minus strand of NZ_CAJMXD010000437.1, from coordinate 127 downwards.
CTTAGAAACTGTTTAAATTTAATTCGAAAATATTTATATAATGTATCTTGTGGCTTCCTTGAGGTCTTTTATGGTGGTTTTCACCAAGTCTCATCGGTCACATAGCCCGCTATGCTCCCTCTTCAAC
>NZ_CAJMXD010000436.1:0-2281 GCF_905219685.1 Barnesiella sp. CU968 | reverse complement strand
GAGGTCAATTATATTCTTGCCGCCCTGAATTACGCGGATTTTGAGTTCTTCCCAGTCTTTTTCAGGAATTTCCTTTGATTCTATCAGCTCCTTGAGCGGTTTGCCGTCGACCAGAGTCGTTGATTCGAACACTGCCATTTGTTCACCATGCCCGCCATAAGTTCTTGCATTTGTGATTTTGTCGGGAGAAATGGAGAAGTATTTTGCAAGCTCGCTGCGGAGACGTGTGCTGTCAAGAGCTGCAAGGGTTGTCACGCATGACGGTTTTACTCCGGAATAAAGGAGAGTTACAAGCCCTGTGATGTCGGCAGGATTGAAAATGACAACGATATGCTTTACATCCGGACAATACTTTCTTACGTTTTTGCCGAAATCCTCAGCAATCTGCGCATTCCCCTTTAGAAGATCCTCTCTTGTCATGCCAGCCTTGCGTGGGGCACCGCCGGAAGAAACTATATATTTAGCTCCGGTAAAAGCAGTCTCGATATCATCTGTATATGTCAGATTCAATCCTTCGAATCCGCAATGCAGTAATTCTTCCGCCACACCTTCAAGACCTTTCGCATAAGGGTCATAAAGACAAATGTTAGGTGTCAGGTGCATCATTATGGCGGTCTGAGCCATGTTTGAGCCGATCATGCCGCCAGCGCCGACGATCAGCAGTTTTTCATCTGTAAGATATTTCATAATAAACTTAATTGGTCTTTTTATTATTATAATGATGCAGCGTAGAAAAAGTTTTGAAAATTTGATTAATTTTGCAATTATAAACCGGAATAGCGCAGTGCTGGTGTGATTCACATTCATCCGGCTGTTCCCAAACAATCAAAAATGGCATCAGCAAAGACCAAATCCGTTTATTTCTGCAGTGATTGCGGATATGAAAGTCCCAAATGGCTCGGGAAATGTCCGGGTTGTGGCGAGTGGAACACTTTTGTGGAAGAAAAAGTGTCTGCCAAACCTGGCAAGTCTGCCAGAAAGGGGCTTGTAAGAAGCAGCACTCCTGTGAGATTGTCAGAGATAGAGGTAAAGGAGGAGATGCGTGTGAAAATGCCGTCATCCGAGCTTAACCGGGTTCTTGGAGGGGGGCTTGTGGCCGGAAGCCTGACTCTCATAGGAGGTGAGCCGGGAATCGGGAAGTCTACATTGCTTCTGCAGAACATTCTCTCGATCCGGAATCGGCGCATATTATATGTTTCCGGTGAGGAAAGTGCCTCTCAGCTAAAACTCAGGGCGGACCGGCTTGGAAAAATATCAGAAGACACATTTATATTGTGTGAAACAAATCTTGACAATATTTTCACTCAGATCGAGAATGTATCGCCATCACTGATAGTGGTTGATTCAATACAGACAATCTGTTCGTCAGAGATTGAGTCGGCGGCGGGAAGTGTGTCGCAGGTTCGGGAATGCGCCGCATCGTTGCTCAGATATGCCAAAGAGTCTGGTGTTCCGGTCATTCTTGTGGGGCATATCAACAAAGACGGTGCCATCGCCGGACCGAAAGTGCTTGAGCATATTGTTGACACTGTGCTGCAGTTCGAGGGTGACAGACAATATCTTTACAGGATATTGCGGTCGATAAAGAACCGTTTCGGCTCGACAAATGAGATCGGTATCTACGAGATGGCGCAGAAGGGACTGAAAGAAGTTAAGAATCCCTCGGAGATGCTTCTTTCGGAAAACAGAGACGAAGAGATGAGTGGAATCGCCATAGGTGTCACAATGGAGGGCATAAGACCGTTTATGGTAGAAGTGCAGGCGCTCGTGTCTTCCGCCGCTTATGGAACACCCCAGCGTTCAGTAACCGGTTTTGACCAACGTCGGCTCAATATGCTTCTTGCCGTGCTTGAGAAACGTGCAAAATTCAAATTGTCGCAAAAAGATGTGTTTCTGAATATCGCAGGCGGCCTGAAGGTGGCGGATCCAGCACTCGACATGGCGGTAGTGGCGGCAATCATGAGTTCTAATTTCGACATCTCCATAGAGCGGAAATGGGCATTTGCCGGAGAAGTGGGGCTATCCGGAGAAATCCGCACAGTCACTCGTATAGAACAGAGGGTTTCCGAGGCCCAGAAGTTGGGATTCGAATCGATACTTATTCCCAAAGGGAATCTCAAGGGAATAAAAGACACATTCAATATCAATATTGTAGAAGTGGGGAAGGTGGAAGAGGTGTTCAAAAATATATTCGGTTAGGCGGATTCTTGTAATTTGCCTGAAATTTATGATTTGAAAAGTAAGATATGGAATCGATAATAGATTATAGAAAAGTAGAGAT
>NZ_CAJMXD010000435.1:0-2286 GCF_905219685.1 Barnesiella sp. CU968 | reverse complement strand
CAGAATTTTTTGTTTTCTTCACACATTTTACTAAAAAATGTTGAATCTGACGGTCAACACTTTTCCGGACTAGACATGGCACAGCAATTATGACGCTGACATGGCGATAAGGAATAATTATGATTAGGAAACGGAGGGAGCATCGCTCCCTCCGTTTCTTTTGTTACCTCATAGAGGTGATTCTACATAAAATTTGCTTAAATTACCGCGTAAAACAAAGATTTAATGTCATCTTCTCAATAAAAATGTGTACCTTTGTAAATCTATTGGAACCATATTATAGGCAAGTCATTTAGAATGAAATTAAATACTTTGATAGCAGAGTGTACTGCATACGACTTCAAGATGATGCTTGAAGAGAAGAAGCCAAAGAGTTGGTTGNAGAGCGTAAGTGCATTTGCTNATNGCTTAGGAGGCTCTCTTTTCTTTGGCATCTATAATGATGGTATCGTCAAAGGACTTGATGATGTGCAGCATGTATGTGAGGCTATCAGTAGCAGGATTCGCGACTATATGGATCCTCAGCCAGAGGTTGAAATGATTCCCTATGATATAGATGGTTTGCATATCTTGCAGCTCAAGGTTNATGCAGGACATTATACTCCGTATTACTACGTTGGTGATGGTCAGCGTGTTGCATTTATCCGTATTGGCGACGAAAGTGTTCCCGTAACCGCTGAACAAAGGGTACGGCTGGTGTTGAAAGGTTCGAATAAGACCTTCGATTCTCTTCATACGGAATATAAAATAAAAGACTATGCTTTCACGATATTAGCGAATACTTTCAAAGACCGCACTAAACAAGAATGGGACAAGAAATTTCTTTTGTCGTTTGGATTGATAAATAGTGCAAAGAATCTTACGAATGCTGGTGCTTTGTTTGTTNATGACTGTCCATTGATGCAATCTCGCCTATACTGCACACGTTGGGATGGAAAGGAAAAGGGTGATGCAATAAATGATGCAGAGTTTACAGGAAACGTACTCATGTTGCTTCGTGAGGCTATGAACTTTGTGAAATCCAACACAAAGAAAGGTTGGGAGAAGTTACCTGATGGGAGAAAGAACAAGCCTGAGTATGCAGAACGTGCTGTTTTCGAAGCTATGGTTAACCACTTTATCCACCGTGACTATACTGTTATGGGTGGCGAGGTGCATATTGATATCTACGATGATCGTCTTTCTGTCACTCAAATCGACCCCGACCCAGTTTCAAACTATCATCTTTGCCTCTACTGAGAACTCTAATGTCGGAGATAGTGACGGAGATATGTCGGAGACTAAACTCTCTGAACGTCAACGTAAAATCCTCAATCTAATCAAGGAATCTCCAACAATTAGTGGTCGACAGATGTCGGAGATACTGTCGGTGAGTCAACGCACTATTGAACGTGATCTTTCTGCTTTACAGAAATTCGATATGCTGAAACATAAAGGCAAGGCTAACGATGGTACGTGGGTAATTTTATAATATGTGTGGTATAAATTGAGGATTTTGTTGAAATTGAGAAATTTTGCTAACTTTTCGTCATCTAAATAATTAGGAAATTCAGTTTTATGTTACCAATTCCTACTGATGGACAGGTTATAGGTAAGAGAATAGTGGCGAAATGGTACTCATGCCTTATATTATACTCCAACAAAATTTCAACGTTGAGGAACAAAGATTAAAAGCTTTTGATACAATAGTTTAACACAGAGCCATGGAGGGACAGAGGTTTTATTGAGCCTGTATTCATTTAAATTTCCTTCATGGTGAGTGTCAAGCCGTAGCTGCTGTTGCGAGCAATCGCTGCTACGACTTGTTAAATTATGGATATCCGGCATCGCGGATTCCTTATGCCTATGGCATATAGGGTGGGGCGCTGATATGGCGGATGGGGCGCGGATTTATTTTTTTCATGTCAAAGTCAATCCGGAATGTTGAGGCTCAGCGGATTTGGCAGCCAACGGCAGCCAACGGAGAGTTGCGGATCGAAGCCGATGGATAAGGATCTATCGGCTAATACGGACAACCAAAATCCGTCTCGTACAGCATATCAAAAGATCCGCGTGCCATCTGCTCTGTCCGCGTCCTGCCAGAAACACCGCAAGGTGAGAGGGAATCCGCGATGCTTCAAATTCTTAATATGCATCCATTTATATTGCTATACCATGTATTTTTGCGGGCTTGCTTAGCGACTTGGCAGGAGCGACCAGTTGAGAGTAGTGTGGCGTCCTGAAAAATATTGACGGGTCAGAGGGTTTGAGATTATGAATGAATGTTAAACAGTCCGAAGACTGTGG
>NZ_CAJMXD010000434.1:0-2292 GCF_905219685.1 Barnesiella sp. CU968 | reverse complement strand
CCAGAAAATCGCGTAACCAACATGAATACAGAGTTTAACAATTTCGCATTAACAGATTTTAAGAGACGCCAGTGTATGAATTACATGTTTTAATGATTCAGAATATGACATAAGAATGCCCATTATTTGCGTTGTTTTGCGCAAAGATACGCAAAAATGATGACATAGACGCATAGATTCTGATTTTGCTGCCAACTTCAAGCCAACCGGCTTATAAAAACTCCAACCACCCACAACCACGTAACAACCATATTAAGATGCAAAACCGTTTGAGTGTATATCTAAAAGTGGTTGTTACGCGGTTGTGAATGGTTGGAGAATATCCTGAATATCGCCTCCTCGTCTATCTTTGCCCAGTCTACTTCCTTCGAGAATGCCTCGCGGTATGTCTTCTCGGTATGGATGCCCATACGTTCCAGTTTAATTAAAATTTTACCGAATCATTATTATATAGGGACTTGGGAGAAATTTTTATTTTTTTGTCAATTTTTTTTGCAATCTCAAAAAAATGTCATACCTTTGCGGTGTACTAATATACTAATACACTAACAAACTATAATATGCTAAACATCAAAAACTGCACTTTCAACTATAAACGAAAGGGAGTGCCAACAATCGACAACTTCTCCCTCAGGCTTGAAGAAGGTGGTGTTTACGGACTTCTCGGTTCTAACGGAGTAGGAAAATCCACCCTCCTGCAGCTTATATGCGGACTGCTCACCCCTGATTCAGGTGAAGTGACTCTAAACGGAATAAACACAAGACTGCGTCGACCCTCCACACTTGACCAGATATTTCTTGTGCCGGAGGAAATCGGACTTCCCGCATTGAAACTCGATACTTTCATTTCGCTGAACGGGGCTTTCTATCCCAATTTCTCCAAAGAGGATATGTACCGTCATCTCGACACATTCGGTCTTGACAGAAACATTGTGCTCGACAAACTTTCGATGGGACAGAAAAAGAAAGTCGCGCTCGCATTCGCCATGGCATGCAACACAAAAATCCTTCTGATGGATGAGCCTACAAACGGGCTTGACATTCCTGCGAAAAGCGCCTTCAGAAAATTTATCATCGAATCAATGAGCGACGACAGGATTTTTGTAATCTCAACCCATCAAGTCAGAGATGTCAGCCAGATTCTCGACCATATTCTGATAATGGATAAAAGCAAAGTGCTGATTGACCGCACTGTAAACGAGATTCAAGATAAGCTTAAGTTTCTTGACACAACAGACGCAAGCCTCATCGAAAAGGCTGTCTACGCCGCCAAGGGACTCGGTGGCGCGTCAATCATTCTTCCCAATGACCAGGGCGATGACTCCGAATTGAATCTTGAACTTCTCTTCGATTTCGCAGTGACCGACCCGGAACGGCTAAATTCCATTTTCAAAAGCTAAGAAACTGTTTACTAAACTTTTTCTAAACAAGCAGTCACAAACAGATTTACAAATACCCTTATATTAAAAACAAGTTTCATGACTAACGATATTTTTTCATCGAGACGTTTCTGCCTATTTATAAAACAATATGCGGGAGAAAACAAAAAGAGATTTCTTCAGATGACACTGGGAATCCTTGGGATGCTGATATTCTGTACTTCAATATTGCCGGTAATCACGGGGTGCTACCTGCATCCTTCATACAACGGCATTGATACAATGTGGAATAAAGAGGAATCCATGTTCAGCTTTCTGCTTTTCCTCATTGTGATAATAAGCGCGGCATCCACATTCTCATCATATGATTCGAAGATCAAAAGGATCTCCGCACTCACCTTGCCGGCTTCAACACTTGAGAAGTTCGCCACATGCATACTCTTTAATGTCGTGGCAATTTACATAGTGTTTTTCGCCGGAGTCCTTATAGCTGACCAGATACGCGTGTGGACCGCACCCATATATGCCGATCCTGGTGCTGTAATCAAGCCGATTCCGCTCAGTTATCTTTTCTCATTCGGCTATATCGACGGTAATACGGACATCTCCACTTTTATCAACGACGAGTTCATGCAGGCAATCACAATGTTCACAATCACCGGACTTCTGGGACTTCAGGCATTCTTCACGTTATGCTCGGCGATATGGCCGAAACGCGCAAGACTTTCCGGATTTGTCTCATTGGTAGGCATATCCATCGCATTCAACACCATTTTGTTCTTTTCATTCAGACTCGTTCTCAACATGTACGGAATGTCTTTCAAATTCAGATGGGAAGAGCAATTCAGAGAAATGGGCATGCCGACATTCNTGACAATATTCTATACCATAAACATAATTATAATCATTGGAT
>NZ_CAJMXD010000433.1:0-2293 GCF_905219685.1 Barnesiella sp. CU968 | reverse complement strand
AGCCAGCACAAATAGCAAATTGCCATCCAACTCTTGACCTCGAATTTGATTAACACTTTTTAAGAGACACTAGTGAATGACAATTTCCGTGTAGGGGGAAATATCTTCTACACGCATACCGACCGTAATTCAGAGTCCCAGACAAATACGGAATATACCCAGCCCGGAGTCAATGAATTCAAAAGCAGTTCAAGCTCTACAAGAGATAAAGGGCATAATCTTCGTGCAAATTTCCGGATAGAATGGAAAATAGACCCGAACAATACGCTCGATTTCAGACCTCAGTTCAGTTTTAACAGCCGTAATACGCAGTCAGGAGGTGAAAGTTTCATGCGTAACGGAGGGTTTGACGGAGATCTTGTCAACAGCAATATCACCCGTCAGTTCAACCATGGCACCAGTTATAACGCATCCGGTCAATTGATCTTCAATCACAATTTCCCTTCGCGTCCCGGCCGTTCGTTCAGTGTCCAGGCAAATTATGAGTTCTCGGATACCAAGCAGCACTCCACGAGCTGGAGCGACATTGAATATTATCTGACCTCAGGTTCGGAAGATGATACGGACAAACTCTATCGTTTTCTTGATAATCACCAGTGGAACAATTCAGTAGGTGCGCGTCTCACATGGACCGAACCTCTCGGAGATGTGAAGCGGGGAAACTTTCTGCAGGTCGCATATCGTCTCCAGTACCGTTTCAACAATGCCAACAAAGACACATACAATATTCCGACTCCTGACGAGACAATCGGCTTTATGCCGGAGGATTTCTCCACATTGCCCGGTTCCGCCATATTTGATACAGATCTTTCCGATCGGTTCCGGAACAAATTCGGCACACAAGAACTTCAGGTCGGATATAAGAAAGTCAACAGCAAATATAACCTTGAGGCTGGCATGGTGTTCTCTCCGTCGAGCAGCGCAAGCGAAGACATGCTTAACCCGGCGCGCAACATACCCGCGCAGTGGGTGTGGAATGTAGCTCCTTTTGCACGGTTCCGTTACCGTTTCAGCAAGACGAAATCGATACGTGCCGACTATCGTGCCCGCACTTCGGCGCCGTCTCTGACACAGTTGCAGCCTGTGGCAGATGAATCAGACCCCTTGCATATAACGCGTGGTAATCCGGATCTCAAGCCTACATTCACGCAGTCTGTAAACGTTCATTTCAATAATTACAATCAGGAGAGCCAAAGGGCGCTCATGGCGATGATGCGTCTGCAATATTCACAGAATGTGATAGTCAACAAGACCGTGTCGGATCCTGAGACAGGCAAAAGAGAAACCACTTATACCAACGCCAACGGGAATTTTTCAGGTTTCGGTATGTTCATGATAAACCAGCCCTTCCGCAACCGCAAATGGCGTTTCTCCGCACGTGCGTCTGCAAACTATTCTTCGATGGCGGGTTATATAAACGGAGATTTCAACCGTTCCGGCAATCTCAGGCTGTCGCCCAACGCAGGTCTGACATTCACCTGCGATGTTTTCCAGATGTCGGCAAATCCCACATATTCATTCCAGATGGTTACCAATTCTCTCCCCGCTCAGGAGAATATGTATACGCATGCATACGGTTTTCACAGTGACGCCGCCCTGTATCTGCCTTTCGGACTACAGGTCAACACGGATCTTGATTTTGACAAGACAAGCGGTTATTCCAACGGCTTCAATTCAACATCGTGGCTCTGGAACGCCCAGATATCATACAGCGTGCTACGCGACAAAAGTCTGACGTTCAGTGTAAGGGCTTATGACCTTTTGGGGCAGAAGAAGAATATCTCGCGTTCTGTGAGCGCGAACGGCACAATTACAGACAGCCGTTACAACGACCTTACGCGCTATGTGATGTTTGGCATATCCTATACCTTCAACACCCTTAAAAACAAGAAACGTCCGGAAATGGATAACTTTGACGGAAGACCCGGACCTCCTCCCGGCGGGCGGCAAGGAGGGCGTGGCGGAATGCACCGCATGGGACCGCCGAGATAACCTATATTCTGACAACATCCTTGACACCTTTGACGGTCTTGATCTTTTTGATCAGGACCGTCAACTGTCTGTTGTCGGTTACACCGATCACAAGATACCCCTGGAAGATGCCGTCGTGAGAATCGATGGATATGTTGCGCAGCATGGTGTTGGGCTCCTTGGAAATGATTGAAGTTATATTCGCAACGATTCCTATGTCATCGTTGCCGATCACACGCAGAGAGGCAGGGAGCATTTCTCCGCTTTTCCCGCTCCAGTTCGCCCGGATTATGCGATAAGGATAACGCTCCTGGATATGGCT
>NZ_CAJMXD010000432.1:0-2297 GCF_905219685.1 Barnesiella sp. CU968 | reverse complement strand
TCCTCCGGCATATATCTGGTCAAGCGGAAGTTTCAGCAGTCCGGGATTTGTAAGCACAAACCTGTCATCATATTTTTCAACCCGGAGAAGTCCGCTGCCTATCATCATGTCGGCATGGATAATCATATTGGTAAAAGCCTCACGGACAGCTTTCTTCTGCGGAGTATCATCTTCGCGGACAATACCGCTCATCTTGAATGGACGTGGCAGGTCGCGGGTAAGTCGAGGCAATACTAATCGCAGAAAGTTGAATAAGTTGTTCTCCCATGTGCCGTCATAGGTCAGGCGGTCGCTATATCGTTGGTCTCCAACAAGATTGGACTTGTCTATATAATCCATGCGGAGGTTATCAAACCGTTCCCGTACCGGCAACCCTTTGCCAAACATCAGCAGACCGGCCATCGTAAGTCCTTCCTCCCCAGAAGCACGGTCAACGGTGTAACCTCCAAGTTGTTTTAGGAATTCCTTATGGTCTAAACCATTCCATACGTGTTCAAGATTTGCCACACGGAACATATTGCGATATGCTTCAAGTGTCGGAATATCTATGTCATCCATCGTATAATGTTCGAGAAACATACGGTCATTACCGTCATCACAGGCATCTCGCAACATCATCCTTATAACTGGTTCAGGACAATGATAATCTCCCTCATGTCGGCGTCGGTAAGTGCCACGCATAAGGTTGTTGTTGATATATACCGGTCGCTCTTCATAGGTAGCACGAGGCACATGAATAACGACAACATCCTTACCGTCGTATGAAAAGGTATTGATGTCCTCATCTCTAAGCAGGCTGGTGCTTACCTTTTCGCAGCTGTTAAGTGTGTTCCAAATATCTGTGCGTATTTTTGCGGCATCTTCAACGCCGATGACAGTGAAGCGTTTGGATATGTCCTTTTCCTTCAAATTCTCGTCGATACCAAGAAGAATTATTCCGCCATCAGTATTGGCAAAAGCGGAATAAGTTTCCCACAACGAATGTGGCACATCTTTTCTGGCTTTTTTACATTCAAGGGTAACTCGTTCTCCATTAGCCAGAAGTTGGTCAATGTATTTCTTATCGTCTATTTCTGAGTTGTTAGTTGCCATAATACAAAATTAATCATTTTCAATGGATTTCCCATGCCTGGGGAAAACAAAAAATCACTGAATCGGAGGAATGATAAAGATTTTCTCATTGAAAGCCTGCATCANAGCGGGTGTTACATTGGATATGTAACCGGCGAGTAGTGCCGACACCTCTGATGTGGCGTGTCCTACGGCATAGTCAATGTAGGCAGTCATAACGCCGTGATGTGCCAAAGCTGAAATGAAAGAATTGCGGGCATACTGGGGCGTGACGCACTGGATACCAAGCGACTCACATACCTCTTTGATGTTCTTTGAAATCCGACGGTTAAAATCGTGAACGCGGATTGCTTTCTGCTCATCTGTAACAGCATTGAGAAAGATGTCAGGGAAAACAAGCTCACCGGGACTATATTGCGAGGCATATACATCGAGCAACTGCCGTAACTGCGGAATAATCGGTACTGATGTTTCATCAAGCTGCTTGCCGACAGGTTTGTTAGCTCTGTCAATCTTGGAGCGGATGAAAACAAATTGCGGAAATTTCTGCGAGACTGCCGCCTTCTCTGTCCAGACAAGTTTAGCCATATCTATGGTGTTCATACCGTTGAGACAGTAAAGGAGCAACCAGCGTCCCACGGCACGGGCATGTTTTGACTGTTTATCAGGAGAAGCGAGCCAATATTCCCACAACTTCAACACTTCTTCCACAGTCAAGGCGTTCAGGCGACGACGATTGCCGGCATGGATAAGACCTTTGAAATTGGGTGCCATAGTGGTGTGTCCATCTTTATAAGCCTGATTGAACACGGCACGAGTGGCACGAAGAATTACCATTCGTGTGTCCAAAGAGAGCGGCAGATCCGTGCCGTTGCGTGCTTTTTGTTCATCAAGCCATTTGGCGAAGCGTGTGATTATGACGGTATCGACAGCTCCGAGAGAAATGGGTTTATCCTTTCGGAATAGCTTGAACCAGTCAAGGGCAGAGGAATACATCGCGCGAGTCTTTACTTTTTCTTTCGATGCGCCAAGTGCTGCCCAATAAGAAAAAGTATCATCAGCTCTAATCGTTTTTTCTGTCACTTTCCCCTCCGACTTTTCAACATGGCTTTTGAGGTCGGCAACCGAGAACCGATTGAGCAAAATAAGCCTACTCTCAACTGGCAAGTGCAAAATTAGCGATTTGACGGAAGAAAACATTNTTGGGCGGGNCAAAATTCAGTTTT
>NZ_CAJMXD010000431.1:0-2314 GCF_905219685.1 Barnesiella sp. CU968 | reverse complement strand
ACCGCTGACGGAACAGCGGGTTAATTCAATATTCAACTCTTTGGATATCATTGTTTAACAATCAATCATGTGACTTTCCAGGTCACACCCACGTTTTGTTCAAGTTTAGCATTATGGTATAGGCGGATTCGTATGCGTCGGCGATGTCCGTCATGAAAGCCGGCGCAATGGGATTGCAACGATGGCTCCGCTTGGGGTCGTCGAAGTTTATCACATAGAATCTGGCGGCTTCCGTGTACTTCTCCCTGTTTTTCAGAAAGTGATTATAGACAATTGTGCTGAGGTCGGCAAACTTGAAATCGTAGCAATAAACCGCGAATCCTTTCTCTATCTGCTGTTTAAGGAGGTTGTTGATCACGGCATACGACTTTCCTGAACCGGGAGTACCGAGCACGATAGTCGCTCTGAACGGGTTGACTACATTTATCCAGCCGTCATTCCACTTCTTTCTGTAATAGAATCTTGTGGGCAGATTTATCGAGTATTCATTGTCGATTTTGCGCGTTTCTTGCTGAAAGGATTCGTTTTCATTGTTGAATACATCGGTCATAAGATTGTTGCGGAGTATTCGGCTTATCCAGTTGCCCGCCATGAGCAGGCAGATGAAGCCCGCCGCAGTACACATTATATATAAGGTGTAATGCAGCTTGGGCATGAGATACAGCACAAGTCCAGCTCCGAGAAAGAGCCAGATGGTGCGCCATGTAATATCCTCGTTCTTAACACCCCTCGTGCCGAAACACGAGAGGGCGAGAAGAAGCAGAGCAAACCACTTGGCGGTGTATTGGCTGTGGAACATGTGGCATGAGCGGTCGAAACCGTTCAGCACCTTATTGACGATCCGAAAGAAATTGTCGGGCTGTGTGGGGTGAAGCTCCGGGCAGAACCAATAGATATTGATTACGACCAGAACTATACTGATAGCACGGAGAAAATCCATGATTTTCGCCAGTGCCCTGAGGTCATCTTCTTGTTGAGACATTGTTTTTCGTCGGGTTTTGAGGTTGAATGAGTTATGCTCCAAAAGAGCGGCTGTATTATCGCCTGTATAACAAGATGTTAACACATTATTTTCTTTACAAGGAAAAGAAAATGAGATATTTCTTTCTTTACAAAGAAAATTATTTGTAACTTTGTGAAAATTATAATGGTATGGAACGAATCTATGAAATCTCAGCGCGACTGATAGAGTCACTTGATGCTCCGCTTCACCGTTACCTATACGATGCTATCGTATGGAGCGACCGACTCATAATGATTAAGGGAGCGCGAGGTGTGGGCAAGACCACTATGATGAAGCAGCGATGCAAAGAGAATGGAGAGAAGGGTGTATATGCCTCTCTCGACCAGTTGTTCTTTAACGACCATACTATTGTGGAGCTCGCCGACTACCACTATAAGCATGGAGGGACTCACCTTTATCTTGACGAGGTTCATCGGTATCCTCGTCCCAACTGGGAACAGGAACTGAAGAATATTTATGACAGCTATCCTGACCTGCGTGTAGTATTCACAGGTTCATCATTGCTCCAGCTGAACAGTAAAATTGCAGACCTCTCACGTCGTGTTGCGGTATATGAACTGAGGGGACTTTCCTTTAGAGAATATCTGAATTTTACCGGAAACTACGGACTGTCACCTGTCACCCTGTCGGATATTCTAAGCAATCATCGTGCCTTGGCATCCAAGATAACATCATCCATACGTGTTATAGGAGAATTTGAGAAATACCTGAAGATGGGTTACTACCCGTTCTTTATGGACAGCTCAGAATTTACCTATGCACAGAGAGTGGAAAGACTCGTGCTGTCGGTTATTGACATTGACATACCCGCTGTGACTGCCATTGAATATGAGACCCAGCTGAAACTGAAGAAACTCCTTGTGGTTCTTGCCGAGCAGGTGCCTTTTGTGCCGAATATGACGAATCTTTCAAGAGATGTCGAAGTAACCCGAAATCAGTTGATGAAATTCTTCACATTGCTTAGCGAAGGTGCGATTCTCCGTACACTGATGGATGCGACGACACAGCCTAAGCGTGCTTCAAAACCGGAGAAAATACTATTTGACAATCCCTCGGTAATGCAGGCACTTGGAATCATCAACAAAGCAGGTACGGTAAGAGAAAGCTATGTGGCGTCAATGCTTAGCTATACCGGCAAGCTGTTTGCCGCCAAAGAAGGAGACTTTCTTCTTGACCGCACCTATTTGTTTGAAGTCGGAGGTAAAGGGAAAGGATTCTCTCAGATTGCTGATAAGCCCAATAGTTATGTCATAGCCGACAATATAGAGACCGGTATCGGCAACAAAATAC
>NZ_CAJMXD010000430.1:0-2332 GCF_905219685.1 Barnesiella sp. CU968 | reverse complement strand
CTATAGGGTCTGGCAGGGTCAAAATGGGGCTGAATAGGGCTGAATAGGGATGGATAGGGTGAGATGGGATCCCTATCCCCATATTACCCTATTCAGCCCCATCTCACCCTATCCAACCCTATTCAGCCCTATTCAGCCCCATTTTGACCCTGCCAGACCCTATAGGGTGTCGGGCGCTTTGTCGATCAGGTCGAGGAACTGGTCGAGCTTGGGGGTGATGATGATTTCGGTGCGGCGGTTTTCAGCGCGTCCGGAGGAGGTCGAGTTGGTGGCGATGGGGTTGTATTCGCCTCTGCCGCCTGCGGTCAGACGCGAGGGATCGATGCCGAAGTCATTCTGTAGCGCCTGAACCACGGATGATGCCCGTAATGCGGAAAGATCCCAGTTGTTGCGGATGTTGGTGCGCGAGATGGGAACATTGTCTGTGTTGCCTTCAACCAGGACGTCATAATCCTTGTAGTCTTTTATTATCTTGGCAATCTTGCCGAGGATGTCCATCGCCGCGGGTGAAATGTCGTAGCTTCCGCTCTTGTAGAGCATGTTGTCGGCAAGGGATATGTAGACCACTCCCTTGAGTACTTTTACATCTACATCTCTTAGCTCATCGGTGTTGAGCGAACGTGTCAGGTTGTTGGTAAGTACCATGTTGAGCGAGTCGGATTTCGATTTGGCTTCCACAAGTTGCTTTATGTATTTGTTTGAGGCGTTGATTTCGTCTACAAGCTTGGCAATGTTCACGCTTCCCTGATGGTTGTTTGCCATTGCCTGGTCAAGGGAGGATTTGATTGCTCCATATGCCTCTTTGAGGTCGGCGTTCAGGGCTTTCAGATCCTTTAGCATCACTTCCATGCTTTTTGTGTTGGCATTGCATTCGATGAGTCCCTCATTTGCCGTGCGGTATTGGTCCGCCATCTGATTATACTTCTTGTTGGAGACGCAGCTGCCGAGGGTGAGCGTCAACGCTGCGGCTGCTCCAATGATGATTCTGCTTTTCATAAACTAAGGTGTTGGTTATATTTATAATCCAGAATCATGCGCAAGTGTTCATTTTCTTGTCTGTCTGTAATTCATTCTATCTGTCTTTGTTGCCATTGCTGTAATTCAGTTACCTCTCTTTGCTGCCTTCCCGGTGATTTATTCTTCTGCGTTTTCCGGCTTTTCGAAGAAGAAAGGGGGAGGGGAGGCCGCTATTCAATGTTTTTGTAGTCGCGCAGGAATTGAGACAGATGATACAAACCTATCGCGAGTCCGAAGAATGCCCCGGTTGCCATGCCTGCAAGAAGATAGATATCGCCCGAATTTACATATGCAAGCCAGCCAAACAGGATGAGTGCGAAGGGAATAAGAATCATAACAAACTGCAGATGCCGTTTGCGATAGAACATGGCTTTTTCGGAAACTTCTCTGACCGACATGCGGACGCAGTCTATGCTGCCGATGCCGTAATACAGCCACCAGTCCATAGTGAAGCACGTAATGAAGTAAACGGCAAATGCGATTGCAAGCCATATTCCGTTGTTGTGCGGGAATATTCGTTGATTCAGGAATATAAGGGATGTTGGGCAGGCGGTCATGCCTGCTATGGCAAACAGGCGGTATCGCTTCTGCAGCCGTTCGAGCGATGTGAGGGGGGTGCCGTGGCGCATGTCGCCGGCAGTCTTGATGCCTTTGGATTCAGAGGAGAGACTGCGGGTTGTGTCGCGCCATGCGGATTTCATGTCTTCGGGATTCATGTCTTTTGTTTTTAGATGGTGGGAATTGGAATCTGTCCGGATTCAATCTGTTACTATAGTATGGGGGGAGGAGCCGTGTCCTAAGATGTTGAGAGAGGGGATGTGAAATGTGATTATTCGAATTTATGCCGTATGCGCGTGAGCTTCTCTTTTATGCGGTGAAGGCGGGTGGCTACTGTGTTTCTCGGCATACCCATGACAGCAGATATGTCGTCATATCCGGCATCATCAAGCCACATGAGGATAATTGCCTTGTCTTCTGCATGCAGAGTGGCAATGAGGCGATGCAGTGTCTCTATGCGTTCGCGGTCAGTGTCGGGTTCATCGCTTACAAGGTCATAAAGTCTGTCAAGGCTTTCCGAGGCGTGGGTGTGGCGGATCTGTTTGCGTATGGTCGATACGCAGGAGTTTATGACTACCCGGTATATCCAAGTGCGTGAGGAGGAATCACCCTTGAATGTGGGTAGCCCGCGCCAGATGTTTATCAATGCGTCCTGACGGAGATCGTCATATTCGGCAACAGAACCGGAGTATGAGAAGCATATGGCGGAAATTAGCGAATCCTCGCGCCTTATCAGGTCAAGGAATTCCTGTTCCTG
>NZ_CAJMXD010000429.1:0-2347 GCF_905219685.1 Barnesiella sp. CU968 | reverse complement strand
CGTTTGCCGCCTCTATGGTACGAGACTCGCTCGAATGGGTCTTGATTTCCACAATCAGCTTGCAGCGGTCGCTTTTCCCGAGAATATCAAGGTAATCGGCAAAGGTGGGTAAGGTCTCTCCGTTCGACAAGGTCTTGTTTTTGACTTCATCATAACCGGAGTCCTGTATTGTCACGCCGTCTATAGAGGGGTCATGGTTTATTACAAGAATATTATCTTTGGTAAGCCACACGTCTGTCTCGGCTCCATAAGCTTTCAACTCTATGGCATTGCGGAGTGCCTCCCGTGAGTTTTTCGCCGCGCCAGCCTTCGACCAGTAACCGCGATGTGCTATGATCTGAGATTTATTACCAAACTTCCGGACTTTAAGGAAAGCGACCGAACCGAGTTTCTGTCTGCGGTCTCCGCGCCGTAGCGTGACGTTGAATGTGCCGCTTCTGACATCATCGGGAAGCACGACATCCACACGACCGGCATTCTTTACAGTCACCGGTATTTCCCATAATGTTGAGCCTCTCTCGAATTCAATGACATCATCTGCCTCGAATCCCTCTCCATATACAGGATAAATGGCATTTCCCTTTACCTGTACGTTCTCTAATAAAGTGACGTTCTCGACAAGCGGTCTGGTGGTATCCACAAATCTGTCTACAGCCAGATACAGGCGTACTGCCTGTTCTTCAGTCAGGGCATCATCGTAGATTCTGGCAAGAACTACCGTTCCGTTCACACCATTCTGCACACCTGTATATTTTGAATCGCTGACAGGACACGCATCACCCCCGATGCAAAATTTTGTGGCACCTGTCTTGGGTGCGATATAATTATCGCCGTTTATGTCTATTTCATTCTTAAGACGTCCGTTTACATATATTCTCGCTTTCTTGCGATCCTTGTCCCAAACTCCGACAATATGATAATAGGCGTTCGATTCGGGAACCACATCACTGTCCGCCCATTGCCAGGAACTGGTATTTGAAGTCGAGACATTGGGCAGGAACGTAAGGGAATTCAGAGCATTGTGTCCGCTCCACCCCGCTTTAACCATGATACCTGTGCCTCCGCCTTCATGCGATGCAAATACTTTAGCCTCCACATTCGGGATAGAGCCCGTGTATTCAGGCATGAACATCACCTCAAGCGTATGCCCGTCGGCAAGAGCATCCTGAAACTTCTTATTGTCAGTGTAGTCTATGCGGTAGAAATTCTCCGCCACATTGCTGTTTCCCCAATTGTTGCCGGTGAGTATGGCGACATGACGATTGAAGAGGTCGCTCCATTCTGTTGTGGCGCTTCCACCCCGTTCCACATTGAATTTCATCGGAGACACATCCTCAGCCGTGCCGTCTGCCTTAAATACAACATTCAGCAGGTCCGCTTTCGGCATAGGAGACAAGAAAGTAATCGAGTCAATGTCGGAGGCTGTGAATGTATAAACTGTCTTCCCTTCCGCATCAAGCGCATCCAGACTTTTGTCTGCATTCATGACTATGCGTTCTGCGTTTTGTGCGGGAAGTCTATGCACAACTTCTCCGTTTTTATGAAAATACAGATAATCGGAGGCATTCACGCATAATGCCGCCGCGCTCATCACAAGCATTGAAATTACAGTCAGTCTTTTCATTGTTTTCTTATGATTTTATACGTTCTTGTGATTCCGCCGGTTTTAACCGTCACTATATTAAGTCCGGGAGTGCTTACCGTCACTGTTGCCGAACAAGAGGCAGGCACGCAGTGATTTGTCATTTCTCCGAGCACATCATAGACACGGATTTCTGTTATCTCGGATTCACTTGTCACAGTGAACACATCTCCAGAAAAGACTGTTGTGATTCCTTCCGTCTTTCCTATAGAACCGATCCCGCTTGATTCCTCCGGTCTGAACGTAAGATAAGCAAACCTCGAAATATCGATGTCGACACTCTCTCCCTTCTCCGGCACCAGCACTATTCTGCCTGATTTGTCGAATTCAATGCGGCTGACCTCCTTTGCGCCGCCTATTGACACGCCATCAGGAGAATATGCATATACATCTCTTGCAGCCGAATGCGGAGCCGAGAGCAATCCGATTCCTGCAAGCATATAAATAAATATGTTATGTCTCATATCAGATTTTCACTTTATATGTTTGGTTGATTGTCTTGCCTCTGAGAGAAACAAGATATATTCCCTCCGACAACCCGTCGGCTACCACTCCAACTGTAATATTGTTCCGTTTTTCCACCGTCATTCCGGAATAGTCATAGACTCTCACATCCAGAGGTTCAGGAGACAACAATAATTCAACGCAGCTGTTTCCGCAGACCAGCCTGACTCCGTCAGTATCTGCTGATTCCACACCTGCCGT
>NZ_CAJMXD010000428.1:0-2355 GCF_905219685.1 Barnesiella sp. CU968 | reverse complement strand
GCTCCTTTCTCAACTCGCTGAAATCCCTCAAAAATCCATCTTTATGCCAACCTAAGTTAAAAGTAAACACACTCTTATGCTAAAATATAAATATTATAAGGAGACGATTGGACAAATCCAACCGTCTCCTTATAATATTTATAAATCGAGAGTTTTATTTACCTGTTACTTTACATTGCCAAGCCCAGGCGTTTTTCATTGTTTCGTCGATTGGAACAACTGCGGTCCATCCGAGGTCTTCGTTAGCCTTTTTCGGGTCTGCCCATATTTTTTCAATATCACCGGCACGTCGTTCGCCGATCTTGTGGGGAACCTTGACTCCTGTGGCTCGCTCGAACGATGCAATAAGCTCAAGCACGGAGAGTCCTCTTCCTGTGCCGAGGTTGAAGATTTCCACAGCATCTTTGTCATCGCGGTCGAGCATGCGCTTCATTGCTATTACGTGTGCCTTTGCAAGGTCTACGACATCAATGTAGTCACGGACACATGAACCGTCGGGCGTGTTGTAGTCATTACCGAATACTGTAAGCTCCTTACGTATCCCGGCTGCTGCCTGTGTGAGATATGGCACAAGGTTCTGGGGCACGCCCAAAGGAAGTTCACCAATCTTTGAAGACGGATGAGCTCCTATCGGATTGAAATAACGGAGAAGTATGCTCTTGATAGGCGCTCCGGATTTGATATAGTCTTCAATGATCTCTTCAGAAATCTGTTTCGTGTTGCCATAGGGAGAGGTTGCGGGCTTGATTGGCGCAGTTTCGTCGATGGGGTTAGCATCCGGCTCTCCATAGACGGTGCATGAAGAAGAGAACACTATGCCCTTCACTCCGAACTCAGGCATGAGGTCGAGCAGATTGATGAGAGTGTTCAGGTTGTTTCTGTAATACAGCAAAGGTTTCTGCACCGATTCGCCTACCGCTTTGGAGGCGGCGAAGTTGATGATTCCCTTTATGCCGGGGTTTTCCTCGAAGAGTTTACGGAGTGCGGCGGCATCCGTGCAGTCAGCCTCGACGAAAACGGGACGTATGCCGGTGATCGATTCTATGCCGTCGAGCACCTGTGCGTTTGAGTTGGAAAGGTTGTCGATAATGACTACCTCATATCCTGCGTTCTGCAGTTCCACCACAGTGTGGCTGCCAATGTATCCGGTGCCACCTGTTACCAATATTTTTTCTTTCATTTTTTTGGGATATATGGGGATATATGGGGCTGTATGGGGCTATATGGGCTCCTTTGTTTAACTTCCGGTTATTTAAACAAGGGAGTGGGGTAGATGCCTTCGTCGACGAGTTTTGCAAACTGAGCTACTGTCGCGGGACGGTCGGCGGCGTATGTCACACCGAACCATTTCGATGGAGTGCCGATTACCTTGAGGTCGATGGTGCCGTTGTTGATAAGGTCGTTGACAACGGTGGGTATGTAAAACTCTGCCTTAAGCTCGTTCTGGTTGGCTTCGAGGAATTTTACGAATGCTTTCTCTGAATATCCGAAATAGTCGGGAGTGAATCCCCACATATTCATCGATACATTGGCATCTTCTGGGAATGGAACCTCTTCGCCTTCAACAACCTGAATGAGCTTGCCGTTCTTGCGCTCGATGCCGTGGCATTCTGTGACCCCGGTGAGATTGCCTTCTGCATTCACCTCGCAAAGACCGCGGCTAACACCTCCGTTTTCGCTGAGTGTGTTCTCGATGTTGAAACCGATCATACAGTAGCAGTTCTTTTTATCCTCTACAGAGCGGAGGAAATCGCCGAGAAGCTGGAAGCTTTCCGCACCGTAATAGTCATCAGCGTTGATTACGCCGAATGGCTCGTTGATTGCGTCCTTGCCCATCAGCACGGCGTGGTTTGTTCCCCATGGTTTTGTTCTTTCGGGATTCAGGGCGAAGCCTTCCGGAAGCTTGTCGGTAGACTGGAAGACAACCTCGACAGGCACGTGACCCTCATATTTTGAAATGATTTTTTCGCGGAATTCCTGTTCGAAATCCTTGCGGATTACAAAAACTATTTTGCCGAATCCGGCGCGTAGGGCATCATATACGGAATAGTCCATGATTGTTTCGCCTGAAGGACCGAGTCCGTCAAGCTGTTTGAGGCCGCCGTAACGGCTGCCCATACCTGCTGCGAGAATAAAAAGTGTTGGTTTCATGTTGATTTTTTATTGGGTTAATAAATACTTCGTTGTCAAGAGGCTTTTTTGTGCAGAAGAGGGATTATGTAAAGGAAGAGGGAGAAGAGAACGAGTTTTGAGTTTCCGTTTCTTTCGATATGGGAGGAGGCTTCCTCGATGCGGCTCACAATTTCTTCGATATTGCCGTGATGGATGAAAGGTGAGAAACGGCTTGAGAAACTT